>NZ_JAMYVM010000020.1:0-131543 GCF_040324035.1 Mesorhizobium sp. M0016
ACAAGCATCTCAAATCCACCAACATGCTGGAGCGGCTCAACGAGGAAATCCGCCGGCGCACCTATGTCGTGCGCATCTTCCCCAATACCGAAAGCTGCCTGCGCCTGGTCAGGGCGTTGGCCGTCGAGACCAATGAAAACTGGATGGAGGCCAACCGATACATCAACATGGACGACCTGCGCGAGCACAAGAAGCTCGCTCTGCGCCAAGCCGCATGACCAGCATCATGGCCGCCCCATTTTGCAGAACTTGACGCACACAACCGCATCGAGCCGGCGGTGGTTCCACAGGGCATAGGCAAGGATGGTGCCCGCACCCAGCGCGCCCGGATATTGTCCCAGCGAGCCAGGCCGAGGCCGCCCAGCAGCGGCTTTCCACGATGGTGACCTGCCACAGTCGACCAGCGCCCTTCGATTTTACGACAGGCGCAATTTCGATCAAACTGGCCTCGCAAAAGCCGACAAAATGTGCCGCCAAATGCGAGGAGACCTATGAACCCGACCGAGAAAGCGCTGTGGTTTGTCGAGAGCCATCTGCCGGAAGCGATCTCGCTTGAGGATGTCGCGCAAAGCAGCGGCGTCTCGCGCTTTCATGTGACGCGCGCCTTTGGCGCCGCCACCGGCCGTTCGGTGATGGGCTATATGCGCGCGCGCCGGCTGACCGAAGCGGCGCGCAAGCTGGCCTCCGGCGCGCCCGACATCCTCGCGGTCGCGCTCGATGCCGGCTACGCCTCGCACGAAGCCTTCACCCGCGCCTTCCGCGATCAGTTCGGCACGACGCCGGAACTGGTGCGCGCGCAGGGCAGCCTCAGCAATCTCGACCTTGTGGAGCCGATCATGATGGACCAGTCCTTCCTCGCCTCACTGCCGCCGCCGCGCTTCGAGACCGGCCGTCCCTTCCTCATTGCCGGCCTCGGCGAGCGCTACAGCTGCGAAACCAGCGCGGCCATTCCGATGCAGTGGCAACGCTTTGGGCCCTATATCGGCAACATCCCGGGCGAGACCGGCGACGTCGCCTATGGCGTCTGCGTCAATGGCGACGATGCCGGCAATTTCGACTATATCGCCGGGGTCGAAGTTTCGGATTTCTCGGACCTGCCGAAGGAGCTTTCGCGGGTGCGGGTGCCGGCGCAGAAATACGCCGTGTTCACCCATGCCGAGCACATCTCCACCATCCGCCGCACCGTCAACACGATCTGGAACAAATGGCTGCCGGCCTCGGGGCACGATATAGCCGACGGCCCCGAATTCGAGCGCTACGGCCCGGAGTTCGATCCGCGCAGCGGCAATGGCGGACTGGAGATATGGGTCCCGGTGGCCTGAACGCCGCTACAGCTCCAGGTTCCAGTTCTGGCCGACCAGATCCTTGCCGAAGGCGTGATGGCGCTCTTCGTCCACCAGCCTGAACCCGGCACTCTCGTAGATGTGGCGGGCGGCGGTCAGGATGTCGTTGGTCCATAGGGTCAGCGTCGTGTAGCCCTTGGCACGAGCAAAGCCGATGCACTCCTGAACCAGCCGCTTGCCGATGCCGAGGCCGCGCGCCGATGGTTCGGCATAGAGCAGGCGCAGCTTCGCCACCGCGTCGGATTTGCGCACGACGAAGACCGAGCCGACCACCTCCCCTTGCCGTTCGGCAATCCAGCTGCGTTCCCATTCTGGATCGAAGGATTTTACGAAGGCGCCGAGGATTTCGGCGACCAGCGCCTCGTAGGTTTCGTCCCAGCCATAGTCCTGTGCGTAGATCTGTCCTTGGCGGCGCACCACCCAGCCGATGTCGCCGACCTGCAAGGGGCGCAGCATATACGGCACTTTGGACTCCGGGCTGTCGCCCAGGAGTTGCTGCACCGTCTGCATGGCCTTGACCAGCCGGTCCTGTTCGGCAGCAGGAAGCCGCTCCAGCAAGGCCGCGACCTGGTCGTGCGAAGCCCGGTTCAGCGGCGCGAAGGCCTGCCGCCCCACCGGCGTCAGCGTGATCGACGACTGCCGCGCATCCGACGCCAGCGGCGCGCGCGCAATCAGCTGCAGGTGCTCGAACTTCTTCAGGAGCCGGCTGACATAACCGGCGTCGAGGCCGAGATCGCGGATGAGATCGCTGGCGGTCAGGCCATCGCGATGCGCCAGTTCGTAGAGCACCCGCGCCTCGGTCAGCGAGAAGGCGCTTTTCAGCAGGCCTTCGTCGAGCAGACCTATCTGGCGGGTGTAGAAGCGGTTGAAAGCCCGCACCGCGTCGATGCGTTCCTTGCCGGGTTGATGATGGATCGTCATGGGAAGCCTCCTGCCCCATCAACGATCGGTCATTTATTTGACTTAGTCAAGTATCGAGGAGATGCTCCCCCGGTCGTGTCTCAGGCGATGGCGCGGCGGCGCCGTGCGATCAGGACGAACAGGCCGAGCAGCACAACGCTGGCCGCAGCACTGGCGGCGGCAAATTCCGGCACCGGCCGAAAATCCTTGCCGTCGATCAGCAGCGATGCCGCGACCGGGCCGATCGCCAGACCGAAAAGCTGGGCCGCCGGCACCAGAAGCACGGCCGTGCGCGTCTCGTCGGCGGTGATCGCCAGCCGGATCTGATAGGGCACGATGAACAGAAGGATGAAGCCCATGATCAAGGCCGCGACCCAGAAAACCGTCAGGCCGGGGCTGCCGGCGAGCATCACGGAACTGGCGACGGCGACCACGCCGATCGCCACGATGGCGAAGCGGTAATCGATGCGCGCCTCGAAGACGGTAGCCGTCATTGCGCCCAGCACCTGCAATGCGAGGTTGGCCGAGACGATCAGGCCGACGGTGCGGCCATCGATGCCGTATTGTGCGCCAAGTGGCTCGAGAAACGCCCAGACCGAGCCGAAGAACATGAAGTAGCAGAAGACGCTCAGCAAAGCGGCAAGCGAAGGAACGGTCAGCACATTGCTGAACTGTTCCTCCTTGGGCAGGTCGGCATAGCTACCCGGGACGATGAAGGCGACGGCCACCGAGGCGATGCAGACGACGGCAAGAACGATGAAGCCGCCCGCCGATCCGGCGGCCGGGATGACGTAAAGCGCCAGCAGCAGGGCAAGGGCGCATTGCGCCAGGGTCTGAAGGGTGACGAAGAAGCCGCCGATGCGCTCGGCCCGGCGTGAACGGGCGATCAGTTCCGTGGCGACCGCCACCAGCCCACCCTCGGCGAGGCCTGCCACCGCGCGGGCGGCAATCAGCGAGGTCGAGGTCAGCGCATAGGCGGTCGCCCCGTTCGCCAGCGCCAGCAAGAGCAGAAGGACGGCACTTTTCAAGCGCATATTGTGGGCGGACAGCATCATGGCGATGGCCGCCGATCCGATGCCGATGGCGATCATCTCCGCCGTGGCGACCAGCGCGAGTTCGTCACCGCTGACATGCCCTTCGGTGTAGAGCGCGCCGAGAAGCACCGGCTGCAGCCCGAGAATCAGCAGGCCGACCGAGCCGATCCACAATGCCGAGGCGAGCTGCGCCCCAGTCGGGTTGCCGACCAGCCAGTCGCCGTTCCCGGCATCGGCGTTACCAGCAGAAGTCACGGTCGCCTCCCAACGTCCTTGCCTGTCGGCAAAAAAACTGACAGTCTGTCAGCATTTAGAAACTGATACTCGATCATATTCGTTTGTCAATCAGTAGCGGGACTTGGCACCAACAAGGCTGGGGATGGTCTTGGCGATCGAATGGTCTGGGCGATCGAGAGGATGGCGGCATGAACGAAGCAGTGCAGATGACGACCGAACCGAGGCGCAGGCCCAAACAGGAGCGCAGCCGCGAGCGCATCGACGCCATCCTGTCGACGACCATGCGGCTGATCGGCGAGAAAGGCATCGACGCCGTCACCATGAAGGAAGTCGGCGCACAGGCCGGCGGGCCGATCGCCACCGTCTATCATTACTTCCCCAACAAGTCGGCGATCCTGGCGATGCTCTACGAGCGATTCTCCGAAGTGAGCCGCGCCCGGCTTGCCGCGATCGTTGCCGACGTCGGCGGGCTGAGCGACGTTATCGCTGCGGCCGACCGGCTGCTCGACGACTACTATGAGCGCGTCGCCGGCGACCCCGCCATTCAGGACCTGCAAAACGCCATCCAGGCTGACAAGGCGCTGAAGAATCTCGACATCGCCGAAACCCGGCGCCAGGCGACGATGTTCTGCGACCATGTCGGTCCCTTTCTCGCAGCCGAGCGACGCAATGAGTTCGGCCGTATGGTTTTCCTGATCTTCCAGCTGGCCGGCGGCGTCGTGCGCATGGCGCTGACCCAGAACCAGGAGGAAAGCCGCCACACCATTGAGGACTACCGGTCGATCATCCATACGCAGTTGGGACTGTTTCTCTAGCGCCCGATTCGACCCCGTCCGGTCTGGTGGATGAGGTTTTCGAAGCCGTCGGCCAGGTTGGCTGTGCCGGCGGCAACAATCTTCGACAGGTTCCTGGCGCGACCTGGGGTCTTGTTGGCATCGAGCAGCACGGCCCTGCCCTCATGCACGACAAAGTCGAATTTGCCATAGTCGAAGCCCAGCTTCCGACGCAAGGCGCGCAGTTCGTCGGGAACCGCAACCGGCTGCCGGCGGACGGTGTCGTCGCCCTTGACCAGGCGCTGCGGCGAGACATAGCGGGTGCAGCGCTCCCGATCGCCGCAGAATATCCAGAACCGCGCCGCAAACCCGTCGGGCTCGATTTCGGGAATGAATTTTTCCACGATCAGGTCGGCACGCCTGAAAATCTCCGGCGCCACATCGGCCAGCGAGGCATGCACCTGATAACGGTCGAAGGTCTGCGCGCCCGGGAAAGGCACTGCCTTGCCGGCGCGAACGGATTTTCGGTTGAGCTGCTCCTCGGGCGTCCCCCAATGATTGAGGTTGCTCTTGACGATGACCTGGCCGCTCCAGTTGGCACCCTCCTCGAGGATCGCACCACTGATGCGGCGCTTGGAAATGTCGGTTGCACCAAGATTGAGACAAATCGGAAATCCGCGCGCGTAGTCGACATAGTCCGATGGCGTCACTGTCGCGTCGACATGCAGGACGGCAATATCGGCGTTATGACTTGCCGAGGGTCCACGCATGATCTGCACGGAGTGACCGCGCCGTTTCAGCTCCGCCAGGACGTCGAACAGCATGTAGGGGCTGTCCTGGCGCAGCAGGAGGCCCCGCCGGCTCTGGAAGCGGTCAAATTCATGCGTTATGACGGCAATGCGGGCCATGGCCTTTCCTGCATGAGGTAACTCGCAAGGCAACCAACAGCCTGGAAGGAAATATGTCCAGCCTTTCCCCAAACCGTTCCGCATGACTGAGCATTGGGACGCAATTCGCCGTCATTGGCGGCTTCTCGGGTCGCCGCTGTGTCCGCCCCCGGAAGCTGTCGCCGCCTATGAGCGCGAACTTAGCCTGCAATCAGTCGATGTGGTGCTGCTCGGGGTCACGCCGGAGCTTGCCGGCCTCGGAAGGACCATGCTCGCGATCGACGAGTCCACTGCCATGATATCGGGCATCTGGCCGGGCGATACCGCCTCACGCAAGGCGGTGATCGGCAACTGGCTGGAGTTGCCGCTGGGCGACGAAAGCGCCGGGGCGGTGATCGGCGACGGCTGCCTGTCGGCGCTGGACTCCTCGGTTGCACGGCAGGCGCTGCTTGCCGAGATCGCGCGTGTGCTGAAGTCCGGTGGGCGGGCTGCATTGCGCGCCTATGCAAGTCCTCAGGTACAGGATGATCTGCAGGAGGTCCGGGCGCTGACGCTTTCCGGTGGTGTCGCGACCTTCCACGAACTCAAATGGCGCATTGCCATGGCTTGTGCTGGCAGCGATCCCGACCGCGCCATTCCGGTGCGGGCGATCCTCGATGCCTTCGATGCGCTGTTTGCCGACCGGGAGGCCCTTGCCGCGACGACCGGATGGGAGATGCCGGTCATCGGCACCATCGATGCCTATGCGAATTCGAAGACTGTCTACAGTTTCGCCCCGGCGGCGACGCTGGTCGAAGAGGCGAGCCGGTTTTTTGACAGTGTCCGCCTCGCGCCGACAGGGACCTATGGGCTGGCTGAACGCTGTCCGCTTCTGGTGCTTAAATCGCCGCGGCGCCGATAGGGTCTGCCGTCGGATCGCGGCACGGCTCCAATTGGCACAATTGTGCTCACCGTTCGCCTTGACTCTCGAAAGCCACGCGCTTATTTCAGCGCGACGTTAGCACTCTCCCCAGGTGAGTGCTAACGCACATCCGGCACCGCCGGATCGAGGAACAGCTCTCACCGTTCTCATTCGAGGAAGAAAAAATGGCAAAGTCGAAGTTCCGCCCGCTTCATGACCGCGTGGTCGTACGCCGGGTCGAATCCGAATCCAAGACCGCCGGCGGGATCATCATCCCGGATACGGCAAAGGAAAAGCCGCAGGAAGGCGAGATCATCGCCGTCGGCTCCGGCGCTCGCGACGAAGCCGGCAAGCTGGTCCCGCTGGACGTCAAGGCCGGCGACCGCATCCTGTTCGGCAAGTGGTCGGGCACCGAAGTCAAGCTCAATGGCGAAGACCTTCTGATCATGAAGGAATCCGACATTATGGGCATCATCGGCTGATTATCGGCCTCACCGTCAACTAATTTCGGGCTTGATCGCAAGCCCCCTGCCAGGAGCTAAAAAATGGCTGCTAAAGACGTAAAATTCTCCCGCGACGCCCGCGAGCGCATGCTGCGCGGCGTCAACATCCTCGCCGACGCAGTGAAGGTCACGCTCGGCCCCAAGGGCCGCAACGTCGTCATCGACAAGTCGTTCGGCGCACCGCGCATCACCAAGGACGGCGTCACCGTCGCCAAGGAAATCGAGCTTGAAGACAAGTTCGAAAACATGGGCGCGCAGATGGTCCGCGAAGTTGCTTCGAAGACCAACGACATCGCCGGCGACGGCACCACGACCGCGACCGTTCTGGCGCAGTCGATCGTCCAGGAAGGCCACAAGGCCGTTGCCGCCGGCATGAACCCGATGGATCTGAAGCGCGGCATCGACCTGGCCGTGACCGAAGTCGTCGCGGCTCTCGGCAAGGCTGCCAAGAAGATCAAGACCTCCGAGGAAGTTGCCCAGGTCGGCACGATCTCGGCCAATGGCGACGAGTCGGTCGGCGCCATGATCGCCGAAGCGATGCAGAAGGTCGGCAATGAAGGCGTCATCACGGTTGAAGAAGCCAAGACCGCCGAGACCGAGCTGGAAGTCGTCGAAGGCATGCAGTTCGACCGCGGCTATCTCTCGCCCTACTTCGTCACCAACGCCGACAAGATGGTTGCCGAGCTCGAGGACGTCTACATCCTCCTGCACGAGAAGAAGCTGTCCAACCTCCAGGCCATGCTGCCGGTTCTCGAAGCCGTCGTGCAGACCTCCAAGCCGCTGCTCATCATCTCGGAAGACGTCGAAGGCGAGGCTCTGGCCACGCTGGTCGTCAACAAGCTGCGTGGCGGCCTGAAGATCGCCGCCGTCAAGGCGCCGGGCTTCGGTGATCGCCGCAAGGCCATGCTGGAAGACATCGCCATCCTGACCGGTGGCCAGGTCATCTCGGAAGACCTCGGCATCAAGCTCGAGAATGTCGGCCTCAACATGCTCGGCCGCGCCAAGAAGGTGTCGATCTCCAAGGAGAACACCACCATCGTCGACGGCGCCGGCAAGAAGGCCGAGATCCAGGGCCGCGTTGCCCAGATCAAGCAGCAGATCGAAGAGACCACGTCGGACTACGACAAGGAGAAGCTGCAGGAACGTCTGGCGAAGCTCGCCGGCGGCGTTGCGGTGATCCGTGTCGGCGGCGCGACGGAAGTCGAAGTCAAGGAAAAGAAGGACCGCGTCGATGACGCCCTCAACGCGACCCGTGCGGCCGTGGAAGAAGGCATCGTTGCAGGCGGCGGCGTCGCTCTCCTGCGCGCTTCGGCGAACATCAAGGTCACCGGCGTCAATGCCGACCAGGCTGCCGGCATCAACATCGTTCGTCGTGCACTGCAGGCTCCGGCCCGTCAGATCGCTTCGAACGCAGGTGCTGAAGCTTCGATCGTCGCCGGCAAGATCCTCGACAACAAGGGCGCGACCTACGGCTACAACGCCCAGACCGGCGAGTATGGCGACATGATCGCCATGGGCATCGTCGACCCGGTCAAGGTCGTTCGCACCGCTCTCCAGGACGCGGCTTCGGTCGCCGGCCTGCTCGTCACCACCGAAGCCATGATCGCGGAGGCTCCCAAGAAGGAGTCGGCTGGCGGCGGCATGCCTGGCGGCATGGGCGGCGGCGGCATGGGCGGGATGGGCGGCATGGATTTCTAAGAATCCATAAAGCCGCCCATGAGCTAAAGTTGCTCAAGCCCGCAAGCGGGCTTGAGTGGCGGCATGGATTTCTAATCCAGCCAACCTGGCTTATGGATAAGGAAAGGGCGCCGAGAGGCGCCCTTTTTGTTTTAGAGACCAGTTAGTTAGGCCGCGCTCTCCGCCTGCCGCGCAACCTTGCCCGCAAGCACCGCCTGCTCGACGAATGCAGCCACCTCATCGGCCACCACCAGCACCGGTGCACGGTCGCGGGTGGCCCGCGCAATCACCATCAGCCCTTCCAGCGAGGATTCGATCAGCAGCGCCAAAGCGTGCGCGCGGCGTTCGGGCACCCCTGCCCTGACGAAGGCCTGTCGCAGCAAGCCGATCCATTGCTCGAAAGCCGATCGGCAGAGTTCCGCCAGTTCCGGCACATCGGTGGGTGAATCCAGCACCACCGGCGCGATGGGGCAACCCAGCGAAAAATCATTGTCCTCCAGCATGCGCCCGACCGACTGGTAGATGTGATGGACGGCCACTGCAGGATCGCTCTCGGCTGCCAGTGCTTCGCCCAGCCTTTTCGTGACGTCGGCAACGC
The DNA here is from genome assembly GCF_040324035.1 of Mesorhizobium sp. M0016. Classification (NCBI taxonomy): domain Bacteria; kingdom Pseudomonadati; phylum Pseudomonadota; class Alphaproteobacteria; order Hyphomicrobiales; family Phyllobacteriaceae; genus Mesorhizobium; species Mesorhizobium sp. M0016. Next base: position 8,854 of record NZ_JAMYVM010000020.1, read on the forward strand.
TGTTGCGCGTCACCTCGATGACCAGTTGGTCCTTGCCGCCTGGGAAATGAAAATAGAGCGAGCCGCGCGGCGCCCCGCTGGCGCCCAGAATGTCGTTGAGCGAGGTGCCGTGATAGCCACGCTGCCTGAGCAACAGGCCTGTGGTCTCAAGTATGCGGGTGCGGGTGTCGTTGGCCATGTCAACCTCTGTCAGCAGTGACGCATTATAGGGCCTTGCCAAGAATATGACAATCGGTCTATATAATATGTAAATCAGTCTATATATTACAAGGAGAGTGACATGCGCAGCTACCGTCTTGAAGGGTTTGGTGGAACCGAATCCCTGGCGATGCGCGACGAGGCGCGGACGGAACCGAAACCGCATGAGATCGTGGTGCGAGTCCGCGCCGCCTCGCTCAATCGGCGCGACACGATGATCCTTGGCGGCACCTATCCGTTGCCGCCGCGGCAAGGCATCGTGCCGCTGAGCGACGGCGCCGGTGACGTCGTCGCAATCGGCGATGCCGCTACCCGTTTTGCCGTCGGCGACCGCGTCACCGGCAGCTACTTCGCCCGCTGGATCGATGGCCGCATCAATGCCGGTCTGATCGACCAGCTCGGCTGTACGCTGGACGGCATGCTGACTGAGTTTGCCGTGCTCGACGAACAATGGGCGGCGCGACTGCCCGATCATCTGAGCTGGCACGAAGCGGCGACGCTGACCTGCGCCGGCGTGACGGCCTGGAACGCGGTGACCGGGACCCGGATTCCGAAGCCTGGTCAATGGGTTCTCACCATCGGTTCGGGTGGCGTTTCGCTGTTTGCTCTGCAGTTCGCCAAGTTGCTCGGCTGCCGGGTTGTCGCCATCACATCGCGCGCGGAGAAGGCCGACAGGCTGCGGGCGCTGGGCGCCGACCTCGTTGTCTCCAGCACCGACATACCGGAATGGCGCGGCTGGGCGCGCGAGCAGACAGGCGGCATCGACCTCGTCGTCGAAACCGGCGGCCCGGCCACCTTCGCGCAGTCGCTGATTGCCAGCACGCTTTATGGACACATCGTGCTGCTGACGCTGCAGGACACTAGTGGCAGATCGATCGAGATGCCGGCAGCGCTTTATCAGCGCAGCCTCGTCACCATCAGCCGCCTGTTCGTCGGCAGCCGCAGCAATCTCGAGGCCATGCTGCGCGCCGTGTCGCAGCATCGCCTCAAGCCCGTTGTCGACAGGGTCTTTCCCTTTGCCGAAGCCCCCGAAGCGTACCGCCACTTCCAGCAGGGCGACGTGTTCGGGAAGGTTGTCATCGACTGCGCCTGACCCAATTGCCCGCTTTTCAACCCCGAACCAGGAGAACGACCATGACCATCCGTGAAGCTTCCGCAGAATGGCAAGGCACGCTGAAGGAAGGCGGCGGCCGTCTGCGGCTTGGCAGCGGCGTCTTCGAAGGCGCCTATTCCTTTCCGTCGCGGTTCGAGAACGGTCTGGGCACCAATCCCGAAGAGCTGATCGGGGCAGCACATGCCGGCTGCTTCTCGATGGCGCTGACCTTCGTCCTCGGCCAGGAAGGCCACGTCGCCCGCACCATCCGCACCGTCGCCAAGGTGCATCTCGGCGCGACCGCCGCCGGGCCGACGATCACCCGCATCGAGCTCGAAACGGAAGCAGAGATTCCCGGCCTTCAGCCTGCCGAATTCCAGCGTATGGCGGAGACGGCGAAGACGACCTGCCTTGTCTCTCGCGCTTTGGCCGGCGTTACAACCATCACCCTCAAGGCCGAGCTGGCCGCCACCACTGCCACGGACAATGAAAACCAGGAGGTATGAGATGAGCCAGGACAGCATCACGAGCATTCATCCGGGCGACCACTCTAGCCAGACGGCCGAGATCATGCGTCGCTTCAACGATGTGTTCCAGCTGCACGATCCGTCCGCGCTTGCCGAGTTGGTGGCGCAGGATTGCGTTATCGAAAACACCGTGCCGGCGCCGGACGGCGCCCGCCATGCCGGCAAAGAGGCATGCATTGACCTATGGTCGGCGATCGCCACCCAGCCCGGCACGCGCTTCGACCTTGAGGAAACCTTCGTCGCCGGTGAACGGGCGACGATCCGCTGGCGCTACTTCATGGCCGACGGCAACTCCATCCGCGGCGTCAACCTGATGCGTGTCGCGGACGAGCTGATCGTCGAGGCGATGGGTTACGTCAAAGGATAGAAGCGTTGCCCGGCACTCCCGTTCCCAGCCCGGAATCTCGCTCAAGTCGAGTTTCCGGGCCGGTTTTCTGGTCATTGGATGACGCGGTGCAGCTTCACCGTGGTGCTGGGACTGTTCTGGATGGTCTGGAAGATCACGCAATAGCGATCCGTGAGTTCGAGCAGTTGGTCGAGCTGACTTTGGGGAGCGTCGGTGTCGATGTCGAACCGCAAGCGGATTTCCTTGAAGCCGACTGGAACACCCGCAGTCACGCCGAGCGTGCCGCGAAGATCGACGTCACCTTCCGCGGAAACTTCGGCGGACCTGATCGGAATTTCGAGCACGGCCGCCGCCGCGCGCATCGAGACACCGGCGCATGCGATCAGCGCCTCCAGCAGCATGTCGCCGGAGCACAGTTCCTGGCCGCTGCCCCCGGCCATCGGATGGATGCCGGCAAGCGCCAGTCCGCGTCCGGTCTCGACCTTGCAGGTCACGGTGGACGCGTCGGCGACGCCTTTGGCCTTCAAGGTGAGGAACGCGGCCTTCGCATCCCTGCGATAGAGATCCTTGATCGGCTCCTGCGTGGCGCGAAATGTTGCGATTTCCATGAACAATCTCCTGTCTTGAATTGTCGTTGTCAAAAATGGCGAGCAGTGGCCGGGCCTTATTCCGGCACCGCGATGCCGGAGCCGCCGAGCTCAGCCGGAAAGTCCCTGAGCTTGGACAGCCCGTCCTTCATCGGCAGCACGGTCTCAGCGTAGTTGACGTGAACCCCAGGCGTGAATTTCACGCCTGGTATCGTTGCCGCATAGACATCGACCAGGCCGAGCGGCGGATGAACGGTCATCAGATGACCACCGCATTTGGTGCAGAACTGGCGATCGCTCATTTCGGTCTTCTCGAACCCGGACAGGAACTCCGCGCCCCTGGTGACCTTGACATTCTGAGGCTTACACAGCGTGAAGGCGTTCACGGGAGACGCCGACCACGATCGACACGAACCGCAATGGCAATAGCCCATTGCCTCGGCGGCTCCGTGCACTTCGATTTCCACGGCGCCGCAAAAACACTCGCCCTTATGTACCGTCATGACTTTTGTCCCTGGTTGGTTTCGACAGCACTCAGCGCCCACTCTCGGCAGCGCTTGAGCACCGGTGCAGGTTTAGGAGTTCTGGCCGCGAACTGAATGATACGGCGTCCGCCTCGCTTGACAGCGCGTCCGGAACTCGAAAGGGATGGCTAGCCGGGTGCGGGACGAAACGGAATGGCCGGGGATGCTCTGTCTGACCTGTTGAGGACGGTACGCCTTACCGGCGCGACGTTTTTTGACATTGAGGGCCACGAGCCGTGGGCCGTCTGCTCGCCGGCGCCATCGTCCATCCTGCCGAAGATCCTGCCCGGTGCGGACCATCTGATCTCCTACCATGTGGTAACGGCCGGTCGCTGCTTCGCGCGCATCGTCGGCCAGGAAGCGATCGCGCTGGAGGCCGGCGAAGTCGTCGTCTTCACCAGGAGCGACCCGCACATTATGTCCAGCAATCCGGCGCTGCGCGCCGATCCGCCGACAGCCGACGTTCTCGACATCGCAACATCCGGCCGGATGCCGTTTTACATCAACTGCGCCGGCGACGGCGCGACCTCGGCCAAGCTGGTTTGCGGCTATCTCGCCTGTGATGCACACCCTTTCAATCCACTGCTCGAGGCTTTGCCGTCGGTGATCAAGGCCGGAGATGCCAAAGGCGATGGCGGCTGGCTCAGCCAGTTCATCAACCTGGCTGTCACGGAGGTGGCGCAAAAGCGCGCAGGCAGTGAAACGGTGCTCACCAAACTGAGCGAACTGATGTTTGTCGACGTGTTGCGCCGCTACTTGGAATCGCTGCCGCCACAAACCACGGGATGGCTGGCTGGCCTGCGCGATCCGCACCTGGCGAGGGCACTGGCGCTGATCCACGACCGGCCGGCGCATAACTGGACGGTGGAGGCGCTGGCGAAGGACTCCGCGCTGTCGCGCAGCGTGCTCGCCGAACGCTTCACCAGGCTGGTCGGCATGCCGCCAATGCATTATCTCGCCAAATGGCGCATGCAGATCGCCTCGGAGCTGCTCAGCGCCGGCTCCAGCAACATGGCCAGCATCGCCGCTGAAATCGGATACGAATCCGAGGCAGCGTTCAGCCGCGCCTTCAAGAAGATGATCGGCCTTCCGCCCTCCGCCTGGCGTCTAGGCATCCGGACCGGATCCGGAACCGACGAAGAGTAGGCCGATGCCTGCCAGATCCTGTTCTATCGATCAGCAAGCGCCAGCTTGGCCCCAAGCATGACAAAGGCGCCGGCGAAGGTGCGGCGCATCCAGGTCAGCACCATCGGCCGCGACACGACATGGCTGCGGATCGAGGCGGCAAAGATGCCGTAAGCGACGAAGACGACGAAGGTCAGCAGCATGAAGACGCTCGAGAGCTCCAGCATCTTGGCAAATGCATTCGGTTCGGTCGTGCTGACGAATTGCGGCAGGAAGGCAAAGAAGAAGATCGACAGCTTCGGGTTCAGGATGTTGATCAGGATGCCGGAGGTGATGACCTTGGCTGCCGAGCGGGGTGCCGCGTTTTCATCGACGCTCAGGCCGCCCTTCTCCTTCAGCGTGTTCCAGGCCATGTAGAGGAGATAGGCGACGCCGAGATATTTCAGCGTCTCGAAGGCGACAGCACTTGTGTGCAGCAGCGCCGCCAGGCCGGTGATGGCGGCGGCCATATGCGGGATGATGCCAAGCGTGCAGCCGAATGCAGCAGTGATCGAGGCGCGCGCGCCTCGCGAAAGCCCGGCGCTCAGCGTGTAGAGAACGCCGGTGCCGGGCGAAGCCACGACGATCAGCGACGTCAACAGGAATTCGATGCTCATGGTTCCTCCAACGCCCTGCCCGTGGTGGAAGCTATCGGGGGATGTGGGATGAGGCAAGGTGGGCGTCGGCTAGATCGTTGGCATCCCGTGCGCCTTGCGCGCCATCAGGCAATCGTCGCCGCCAGGCATGCAGGCGTGGCAGACGTCCGGGCGGATCTCGTAGATGCCGCAGGCTGTGTGCTTGCCGATCTCGCCCGTAAGCGCCGAACAGCGCACGCCCTCGCAGCGCATCCCGGACAGGTCGGCGGACACGAACTTTTCCGGAATCCGGTCAAGTTGCGCATCGTCCTCGGTCGAGAAGCGCGGCCATTCGGCCGAGTAGGAACAGCAGGCGCCGCAGCTCTGGCAATCGAAAACCGGCTGGTCGTCCTGTTTTGACGACCGGATATCCCTGGCGGCCAACGCGACCAGCCCAGGTGCTGCGAGATTGCGATCGGCTTGGTGCGGCAAGGCGCTATTTCTTCTTGCCTGCCTTGCCCTTGGGCGTGGCGGCTGGCGCCTCGAACAGATCGGTTGCCGACGGTTCGGCGGCCTTCGGCGCGGCAGCGGGCTTGGCCTGCTTTGCAGTGGCAGCAGCCGGCGCTGCCGGCTGGTCCTTGGTGGAAAACTTTATGGCCATGTCAGTCCTCGTCGGAAAAGCGGGATGATGGTGCGCGCGGATTGCGCAAGCGGCCGATCAGCGCCGAGACCGCTGTGATGTTCATTTCCTCGGGCGACCAGTTCCTCGCCTCGGCAATGTGGTGCGCCGCCAGTTCGCGATGCGTGCTGCCGCTATAGGCGGCATCCTGGTAGGTCACGCGCTCCTGGGTCTTTTTGTCCTCGCGGACATATTCGACCAGATAGTTCGGGGCTTCGGCACGGCCGCGCACGCCGACGCGCACCTGGGCATCGCCATGCGCGCGCTTGCAGCGCTCGAGCTTTTCCAGCACACGGCGGACATATTCGACCGGCTTGTCCAGGCCCGGGACCATGGACGCTATGGTCGCATCGGCATCGATCGGCGTGGGCGGTACGCGCTTGGTGGCCATCAGCGTTTGCCTGCCCGCTTTGGCAGCGCCGCAAGGACTGCGGCCGCTGCCATGTCGTCGGCTTCCTTTTCCTTGCGCAGTTCGCGCAAGCGCGCGGTCTTGGCTTCGCGCGCCTCGCTGACGGCATCACGCTCGGACAGGATGCGGTTGAGTGACATCGACTGGGTTTGCGTCTTGCTGAACAGCGAGCCGGCCTGGTCGGCGGTCTTGGATTGAGTGGTCAAAACTTTCTCCTGTCGGGAGCCTGGTGCCGATAGAGCGAGAGCGGTCTTCGATTACGACCAAAGCAATACGGCAGCGGGGCAGTATGGGCGGTTCAGATTGCTGGAGCGTCCCTTAGCACGTTCCGGCCGGCGTGCGGCGCACTTTTAGCGGCACGACGCACAAAATGAAAAAGGCCAGGCACCGCCTGACCTTCCATGAAAGCGCCGCGCATCCAGTTGGATGCGCAAGGCGCTCCTTTCAGCCTTTCATCGGTGCCAGTACATCCGTGGTCACCGGAAGGCCGAATTCCTTATCAGGCCGCCTTCAACTGGTCGGCGGACATCTTGCCCGACTTGTTGTCGCGGGTCATCTCGTAGCCGAGCTTCTGACCCTCGACGATGTCACGCATGCCGGCGCGCTCTACGGCCGAGATGTGGACAAAAACGTCGGCGGAGCCGTCGTCAGGCTGAATAAAACCAAAACCTTTGGTGGCGTTGAACCATTTCACTGTGCCGGTGGCCATGAAGAACCCTTTCCCTGGCAAACATTCGTTCACCATCGTGCGACTGCACAACAGCGTTTTGTCTCGATTTTTGATGGGGAAGTTCGTCAAAGGCGCGCATCATGCGCGGATAACAAAAGTCGGTCAAACAAATATCGACATGTTTCTTATAGACTTCTTTTAGCGCCCAGTCAATTTCTGGTTTGGCCGGAGCCCAAATTCAACCTGAGGGTGCCTGAGGCATAAGCCTCAACTGACGAGGTGGCGGAGCGCAAGGCGTTCCCAAAAAATATTCCACGCCCCCGGAACCAATCGCAAGCCGGCGCATTTCCGTGGTGTCAGCAATTCAGAGAGCAATCTCAGTAATGCTGGCAAAAAGACGCTTCCCGCACATTAAACGGTGCGAGAGGCGTTCTTGTATGTGCCGTTATCTGACACAATTTCCAAGGGAAAACCGTTTCACACTTTTCCTTAAACTTACGCTCGCCTACAGGATCGCGCTGATCAGCGGCAGGATTTCGTAGCGGAAACCACGGCCGGAGTTCGACACCGGATCGCCGTCGGTGACCGCTCTTGCCTCGGCTTCGCTGCCGACACGCAGGATCAGCAGACCCCAAGGGCCGGCCGGGTCGGCGACCGGCCCGGCCAGGATCATGGTGCCCTCGGCAAGCTTGCCGCGCAGATAGTCGGCATGCCGGCCCATCAACTCCCTCTCCTCCTCCGTCAGGGTGAAGGCGAAGTCCGGCCGAGGCGGGATCAGCCGGCAGTGGAAGATTGTTGGCGCGGTAGTCTCACGCGGTCCATCATTGCCGGCCATCGGTCACTCACCGTGATGTCACTAGTGTCCTATTCGTCCGGGCCGGGTTCCGGCCAGGTCTCCTTCGCTGCTTCCGCATACCAGTGCCGCATCGCCGGCGTTGCCAACACGGCGTCGACATAGGCGCGCGTGTCGGGCGCGAGCTTGCCGCCATAGGTGTCGAAGCGGGTGACGACAGGTGCATACATGGCATCGGCCGCGGTGAAATGACCGAACAGGAAGGGGCCGCCCTTGCCGTATTGTTCCCGGCACTGGCGCCAGATCGTTTCGATGCGCGCGCGCTGCATGTCGCCTTCGGCGTCGAGCGGCTTGTGGGCCTTCGGCCGGCGCAAATTCATCGGCCAGCCATAGCGCACCTCGCGAAAGCCGGAATGCATCTCGGTCGCCACCGAGCGAGCCAAGGCGCGGGCGCCGATATCCTGCGGCCAAAGTTTTTTCTCAGGAAACAGGTCGGCCAGATATTCAAGGATGGCAAGGGTTTCCCAGACGATCCTGCCATTGTGATTCAACACTGGCACCAGGCCGGTCGGCGACACTTTCGCCAGATTGGCAAAAGTCTCGGGCGTGCGCAGGCGCACGAAACCTTCCTCGAACGGGATCTCCAGATGCTTCATCGCCACCCATGGCCTCAGCGACCAGGACGAAAAGCACTTGTTGGCGATGATGAGCGTAAATTCAGCCAAGGCGGTCTCCCCAAAATTTCGTCACACTAGTCACATGATACGACGCGGCAAAGCGTTTCGGCGACCATATAAGCGACCAGATGCGACGATGATCGCCGCCCAGGGAACCTAAGCCAAGCCGGCCCGTTTGCCTCCTGCGAATGAATCCCCGGAATCCCAGGAGATGCAAAGATGGTGAACAAGGATCAGGTTGCCGGCGTGGCCAAGCAGGTCAAGGGCTCGGTCAAGGAGGCCGGCGGCAAGGCGACCGGCAACAGGCAGACCCAGGCCGAAGGCACGGCCGACAAGACCGCCGGCAAGGTGCAGAAGGTCTATGGCGACGTGAAGGACAAGATCAAAAAGGCGCTCTGATTCGATCTTGCAGGCAATGAGGAAGGCGGCTCAAGGCCGCCTTTTTCTTGTCAGAGGCTGAGGCTCTTGCTGAAGGCGCTGGTGAACTTGACCCCGCCCCGGTCGCCCGCCGCCTCGCCCAGCACCACGTCCATGCCGTCCCCGGTTACCCTCACCAGCGCGAAGCCACCCATATAGGCAGCCTTCGGCTTGAACAGGTCGAGGCCATCGCTTTTGTAGATCATAGGCACTTCGTGCTGATGGCCATGGAAGATGGCGATGACATTGTAGCCCTTCAGCGCCGCCAGCATCGCCTGGCGGTCGGCCTCGCTCCACCAGTGCGGCGCGCCTGCGCCGTCATCGTCATAGGTGCGCTTGGCCGGATCCCAGCGCTCGACCGAGAAAGTGTCCCAGCCATAGTGCTGGAACAGGATGACGGGACGGCCATCCGCCGCGTAGATCGCCAGATCCTGCTTCAGCCACGGCAGGCTGCTCACCGCGCCATGGCCGGTGTCGCCGGCAAAGCGGTGAGTCTGGACGAGATGCAGGCCGCCCCAGTCCCAGGAATAGCAGTCGGTGTCGACATCGTATTCGGTGGCCGGCACCGGCGGCTTGAAGAACACGCCGGGGCGGTGGTTGATCTCGACATAGTCGCGCAATTCACGCCGGTACCAGTCGACATGGGGCGGCGAGCCGTTCTGGTCGAGATCGTGATTGCCGAGCCCGACATAGACCGGCATGTGCACGCGATCGGGGCCGACGCCCTGTTGATAGCGCTGGCTGAACTGCAAAAGCTGCGTGCCTTCGCTGGGCTCGGTGATCTGGCCGCCGCCATCGTCGGTGATGTCGCCGCCGACGACGAGGCCGAGCGGCGCGCCGATGCGGCTGCCGGCCGAATGCAGGCCAGTGGCGACGCCGTCGATCTCGGCCGGCCATTGCCGGTCGGCGAGGCCGTTGAGAGCGGCGACATTGCGCAGCAAGGCGGCGTCGGTCTTGCCTTCCTCCAGGCAGTTGGGGCTGAGGCCGCTCGACATGCGGCAGGCATGGACGTCGGCGATGAACAGAAAGGTGGCGTCGATGGGCTGGATGCGCTTGCCGGTCTGGCCAAGCGCGGCGCGCGGCAGCATGCCAGCCATGGTAAGGCCGGCTGCCTGTGCGAGGAAATTGCGACGGGAGAGGACGAGCTTGCGATTCATGACCTGAAATTCAGCACAGCCGGCGCCCCACCGTCCAGTTGCCAGGAATGGCAGGTCGACACGGCACTGTGGCTCTGGCATTTCTTGGGTCATGCTGGCGCGTAGCAAATACAAGCAGAGGGGGAGGATTTCATGAGAGCCGTTTCGATAGGCGTGGTGCTGGCTGGGTTGCTACCGGCGGCTGCGGTGCATGCCGCCGATTGTGTCGACGCAAAATCGGCCAAGGCCGGCTTCGTTCTGGAAATGCCTGGCGTCCGCAGCGAGTTTCGGCCGGTGGCCGGCGGCATGGTGTCCGTCGCCAACAACTACGAATCGCAATCGCCGCAGACACAGTTCCTGTTTGCCGGCCTGGTCGAAGTGTTTCGCGACAGCGATACCGGACGGGTGGCGACGATTCCGTTTTCCGATCTGCGAAAACTGTTTCCGCTGAAGACGGGAGCCAAGAGCACGATCGAATTCGTCGAGTTGTCGCCGAACAAGCAGCCGAAGAGCACCAAGACACTGAGCCTGGTCGTCAAGGGCAAGGAGACGTTCAGCGTCGGCGGCTGCAAATACAACGTGCTGGCGGTCACGGAGACCTTCAAGAACGGCGCCGGCGAAACGCTGGACACATTCACCGCGCTTTATGCTCCCGATCTGCAAGCGTCTCTCGCCCGGCGTTACGACGAAGGGACCAGCGCGGAATCGGTGAACGGTTACGAGACGATCAAGCCGCTTTCCAACTAGAACAGCGCAGTTCCGGCCTCAAGGTTTTCCCGGCCGCAGCAGGATCCTGCGACGCCGCTTCGCTCTGCTCGGGAATGGCGGCGTTGAGCTGCCCTGAAGTTCGGCCAGGCAATCGCGCAGCACGCTGGCATCCTGTGCCGCCTTGGCCATCGACATGGCGCCGGAATAGGCGGCGATGGCGAGTGCCGCAAAGCGCTCGGGGTCGGTGCCCTGCTCCCTCCCCGACTGCTGGTCGGCTCGCACCTTGTCGGCAACCGCCTGACGCCATCCGGCAAAGATATCGTCCAGAGCGGCGCGGAAATCCGGGTCAGCGAGCGACAGTTCATGCGCCAGATTGTTGAGCGGACAGCCGCGCACGAAGCCTTGCTGCTCAAGCTCGGTCGCCACCGCCTCGAACACCGCGCGCACGCCTTCGCGCGCCGAGCCTGCCGCCCGTACAGGGTTGATCCAGGTTTCATCGAGGGCCGCTGCCACGCGCTCCTCGATCACCGCCAGAGCGAGCGCCTTCTTCGTCGGGAAATGATGATGCAGCGCGCCGCCGCTGACGCCTGCGGTCGTCATCAACTCGCCAAGAGCGGATGCATGATAGCCACGCGCCTGGAACGACGCTTCGGCGATATCGAGCACCTTGTTGCGCAGCCCTTCGGGATCGTTGGTGCGTTTTCGCGGCGGCCCTTTCGGAGCCCGAGCAATCTCTGCTGACATTTGCCAACGATAGCAGATTGACAAAACAGGACAACCGGTCTGTTTTATAAACCGGATGATCATCCTGTTTTTGGAGACGACACAATGACCGTACCCCTGAATGCGCCTGCGACGGCAAGCCTGCTCGCTTCGCCTGTCGTCGAGTTGCGGCAGTACACGCTGAAGCCGGGCCGGCGCGAGACGCTGATCGACATCTTCGACAGTCGGTTCATCGAAGGCCAGGAACACGCCGGCATGACCATCATCGGACAGTTCCGCGACCTCGACCGCCCCGACATGTTCGTCTGGCTGCGCGGCTTCGATGGCATGGAAGCGCGGAAGCAGGCGCTCACCGCCTTCTATGACGGGCCGGTGTGGACGGCGCACCGCGACGCCGCCAATGCGACGATGATCGATTCTGACGATGTGCTGCTCTTGAAGGCGGCATGGCCAGGCGCCGGCTTCGATCTGTCAGGCGCGCAGCGAGGCGCCATGCCGGCGGATGGAAAGCCGAGCGCAGACGATGGCTTGACCGGTGTTGTTGTCATCCAGATTCATCATCTGCGGTCTGGCGCCGAAGCCGATTTCGCCGGCAATTTCGAAACGGATGCCGTTCCGGTCCTTATCGGCGCCGGCGGACGGTTGCTTGGCGCCTTCATCACCGAGCACGCCGAAAACAGCTTTCCCCGCCTGCCGGTGCGCTTGAGCGAAAACGTCTTTATCGCGGTGACGGGTTTCAACAGTCCCGAGGCGCATGCCAGTTACGAAGCCGCAGTTGCCGCTTCGCCCCAATGGCAAGCGGCCGATGTGACCTGGCGGACCGAAACCTTGCGCCTGACGCCGACGTCGCAGTCGCTGCTGCGGTAACCGGATCGGCACGCGGCCAACCGAAGTTCATACTGAGCGATAGGCCGGCGGCTTGACCGCCCTCGCCGATCGGCATTGCCTTCGTGACGCGGGCAACAGCGAGAGCATTCGATGCGACTTGGCCTTCAATGAGACTTTCTGGCAAGCGAGCACTGGTGACCGGCGGCTCGGACGGCATCGGCCTGGCGATATCGGAAGCTTTCTTGCGCGAGGGCGCCGACGTGCTGATCGTCGGTCGCGACACCAGCAAGCTCGAGACCGCCCGCGAGACACTTGCGGCGGCGGGCAACGTCGGCACCCAGTCGGCCGATCTCTCGACCTCGTCCGGCATCGATGCCGTGGTCGATCGCGCGAAAGCAACCGGCCCGCTCGACATCCTCGTCAACAATGCCGGCGTCGCTTATCTGGTGGCTTTCGAGACCGTCACCGAGCACCAATTCCAGCAATCCTTCGCGCTCAATGTGACGGCGGCGTTCTTCCTTACCCAGCGCCTGCTGCCGCATTTCGGCGCCGGCGCTTCGGTCATCAACATCTCGTCCTACTTCGCCAACAAGATGATCCCGAAGCGGCCATCGAGCCTGTATTCCTTGTCCAAGGGCGCGCTGAATTCGCTGACCAAGTCGCTGGCCTTCGAGCTTGGTCCGCGCGGCATCAGGGTCAATGCGATTGCGCCCGGCACGGTCGAGACCGCCATGCGGCGCAAGTCGATCGAAAACCTGCCGGCGGCAGCGCAGGCCGAGCTGAAAGCCTATGTCGAGCGCAGCTACCCGCTCGGCCGCATCGGCCAGACCAGCGATCTTGCCGGCATCGCCGTCTATCTCGCCAGCGATGAGGCGGCGTGGACCAGCGGCGGCATTTTCGCGATCGATGGCGGGTATACGGCGGGGTGACCGTTTGGACGGCCCTCTGCCTCGAACAAGCGGAGCACTTGACCAAACTTCCGATACCGCGTCTGTCTGCAGATTGAGCAATGCTTCAGACATTCGTGGTGCCATGCCGTCTATCGATCCACTGATCCTCTTCTACACAACGTTCTTCAGCAAACCCGTCGATATCGCGTCGATACAGTGCGAAATTCCCGGGCGGTGGACACTGGACAAACGACGGATTTCCGAGGCCGCGGCAGTCGTCTTCCATATTCCGAACTTTCGCGAAGTTGGCGATGCCTACAAATACCCTGGTCAATATTGGGTCGCCTGGTCGATGGAATGCGGCCAAAACTACAAGCGACTTGCCGACCCCAAAATCATGCGGCACTTCGATATCATCATGACGCATGAATCCCGGTCTGATGTCTGGGTACCCTACCTTCCGCGTGCGGTGTGGTGGAAAGATGCGCTGGCCAGACCAATCGTGCCGAAAACGGAAGAAGCGCCGGTCGCACTCTTCCAGTCGGCAGGCCTGAATTATAGCGGCCGAGTCGATTTGGCGAACGAACTGGCGCGCCACATCAAGATCGATTCTTATGGCCGATATCGCAACAACCGATCGGTCTCTGGCCCCGATCTGGGCTCGAAGACCAAGATCGAAACCATTGCGCGGCACAAATTCTGCCTGGCCATGGAGAACTCGATCGAGGCCGACTATGTCACCGAGAAAATCTATGACGCGTTCATGGCGGGCACGGTGCCGATCTACCTTGGCGCTCCCAATGTGGACGAGTTCGTTCCGGAGCACTCCTTTATTGACGCCAGTGCCTTCGCCAGCGCCAGCGATCTTGCAGCCTATCTCCAGCACCTGATCGCAACGCCGCAAGACTACGAGGCTTATTTCGACTGGCGCTCAAAGCCATTGCCCGACAATCTCGTCAAACGGGTGCAATCATTGGAAACACCCGCGTTCTGCAGACTGATGAGCGTCGTGCGCCAGCGTCTGGAGGCGCGGACAAGCACGCCTTCCGGACGGCGAACACTTCCGTTCGGCTATAGATCCTATCTCAGGACAAAGCTGCGCCGTTGGAGGAAAAAGGTTCCGAGCTGACGGTCCGCGATCAGGCGCGCTTTCAGCAAAATACGGAGGACAAAGAGCGTCTCTTGCGACGTCGAGACGGCTTCGACCTTGCCGCCATGCATCTTGGAAATCTCCGAGGCTATGTGGAGGCGCTCCCAGGGTGGACTTGAAATTCTCGGCTTCGCGATCCGAAGCTCGATCCGGATGCGATGCCGGATTTTGGTCGGGAAACTGAACAGAAGGACAAGTGCATAAGCTACCTCATCGCTGCTGTTGCCAGTGAGACGCCGGCACGGATGGTAGTTTGTGTGGCAGCGTCGCTCGTAGGTAGACGTGAATTGCGCATTGCTGATCCTGGGGGAAGTTTGCGTAGAGCAATCCGCCAGCTCGACATGATCTTATCGAGCTAAATCCGCAAGTTTCCGTCCACTTTATGGGATCAAGCCGCACTGAGGAGCAATTTCCTTCACACGAAAGTGGAGGGTGCAGGATCCCGAAGGGCGGCGCTACTGCTTCAACCGATTTACTGCCTGCCGGCCGCAATCTCTGCTTGAAGGCCATTGTGCAACGCGATACGCCGTTGCCGAATTCGATCGTCGGAGAGACAAGTGACCGCTGCCAGGACCAGAACCGAAACCGACACGTTCGGCCCCATCGAGGTTGCCGCCGACCGTTACTGGGGCGCGCAGGCGCAGCGTTCCCTCGGCAATTTCAGGATAGGCTGGGAAAAACAGCCGGCCTCGATCGTGCGTGCGCTCGGCATCGTCAAGCGAGCGGCGGCGGAAGCCAATATGGAGTTGAAGCGGCTCGATCCGGCAGTCGGCAAGGCGATCATCGAGGCGGCGCAAGAGGTGATCGACGGCAAGCTGAACGATCATTTCCCGCTGGTCGTCTGGCAGACCGGCTCGGGCACGCAGTCCAACATGAACGCCAACGAGGTGATCTCCAACCGGGCGATCGAACTTCTGGGCGGCGTCATGGGCTCGAAGAAGCCGGTGCACCCTAACGACCACGTCAATATGAGCCAGTCGTCGAACGACACCTACCCGACAGCCATGCACATCGCGTGCGCCGAGCGCATCGTGCACGATCTGCTGCCGGCGCTGAAGCATCTCCACGCTGCGCTCGAGGTCAAGACGAAGGCCTTCGCCCACATCATCAAGATCGGCCGCACCCATACGCAGGACGCGACACCCCTCACGCTGGGCCAGGAATTTTCCGGCTACGCCGCGCAGGTGGCCTCTTCGATCAAGCGCATCGAGATGACGCTGCCCGGCCTGCAGGAACTGGCGCAGGGCGGCACCGCCGTCGGCACCGGCCTCAACGCGCCGGTCGGCTTTGCGGAAAAGGTGGCGGCGCGCATCGCCGAAATCACCGGCATCACCTTCGTCACCGCGCCGAACAAGTTCGAGGCGCTCGCCGCGCATGATTCCATGGTGTTCTCGCATGGCGCCATCAACGCGGCGGCCGCCGCCCTCTTCAAGATCGCCAACGACATCCGCTTCCTCGGCTCCGGCCCGCGCTCGGGCCTCGGCGAACTGTCGCTGCCGGAAAACGAGCCGGGTTCCTCGATCATGCCGGGCAAGGTCAACCCGACCCAATGCGAGGCTCTGACGCAGGTCTGCGTGCAGGTGTTCGGCAACAACGCCTCGCTGACCTTCGCCGGCAGCCAGGGCCATTTCGAGCTCAACGTCTATAACCCGCTGATGGCCTACAACTTCCTGCAGTCGGTGCAGCTGTTGGCCGACGCTTCGATCTCCTTCACCGACAATTGCGTCGTCGGCATCGAGGCGCGCGAAGACAACATCAAGGCCGCGCTCGACCGCTCGCTGATGCTGGTGACAGCGCTGGCGCCGACGATCGGGTACGACAATGCCGCCAAGATCGCCAAGACCGCGCACAAGAAGGGCACCACCTTGCGCGAGGAAGCACTGGCCACCGGGCTGGTCAGCGAGGCAGACTACGACCGGCTGGTGCGGCCGGAGGACATGACGCATCCGGGTTAAGCGATTCCAGGGGAAGTGCCTTCCTCGAAGCGCGCAGCCCTTCCTCTTTGGAATTGCGTCAACTAGAAATCCGAATTGTGTGGCGGGACAATTTGCTCCCGCCGCTGCTGGCCGCGACAAGAATTTTGCGTCGGTCGAACGATCCCGAAATGTACATCCTGTGAACAATGTGTCGCCGGACTGGCGGCTTTGGTGAACAGTCGGCTTGGTCTATCTGACCGGGACATCAACCCTTTTCGGAGAGCCACCATGTCCATCAACACTTCCGCTGCCGGCGCCGGCATCGCGTCCAACAGCTCCACCACCATCCTGCTCGGCCGCATCCTGCTCGCCGCCATCTTCCTGCTTTCCGGCTTCGGCAAGCTCACCGCCATTTCCGGCACCGCCGGCTATTTCGGCGCGATGGGCCTGCCGGTGCCGACCATAACGGCCATTGTCGTCGGCCTGATCGAATTGCTCGGCGGCCTTGCCGTGCTCGTTGGCTTTCAGACCCGCATCGCCGCCTGGGTGCTCGCGGTCTTCACCATCGCCTCGGCCTTTGTCGCCCATACCGGCTGGGCCGACCAGAACCAGATGATCCATTTCCTGAAGAACGTCGCCATCACCGGCGGTTTCCTGCTGCTGGCTTCCTCGGGCCCTGGCGCCTACTCGATCGACGCCAAGCGCGGCTGAGCTTTCCCTCCCAAGCCTGAAAAAAGCGGCGTGGAATTTTCCACGCCGCTTTTTCGTTGTCTGCCCAAGCGCGCGCCCGTCCCATCCCTGCTAGGATCGGTCTCGAAACAGCCGGCGGACAGACAACGGAGATGACCATGCCCCGCGATGCATTGCTTCTGATTTCCCGGCTGCTGCTCGCCGCCCTGCTCGTTCCCTCCGGCTACCACGCGCTCGCCGACATTGCCGGGACGACCGGCTATTTCGCCGGCCTCGGCATGCCATTGCCGACGCTTGCTGCCTGGGGCACCGGGCTGTTCGAGTTGATTGCCGGTCTCTTGATACTGGTCGGCTTTCAGACGCCGGTCGTTGCGATACTTCTTGCCGCTTTCTGCATCGTTGCAGGCTCCATCGGCCACTACGGCCAGGGCGGCGATGACCCGATGCTCACCTTCCTGCACCAGCAGATGCTGATGAAGGATATTGCCATCGCCGGTGGATTCCTGGCGCTAGCCATGGCCGGCGCCGGGGCCTGGTCGATCGACGGGCGCCGCGCCGCGGTCTGATATCGTCAAATATCGTCCCAGGTTGATCCCTCGCCGAGGCAGGTCGACCCCCACTCCGTCTCGGCTCCGCCGAGCCACCTCTCCCCCGATCGACGGAGTAGAGGAAGGGCTCGAGCCTATTGCCGCCAACGCTTTCCAACGAGGCTCCCTTCCTTTCCCTCCGGAGGGGGAAGGTGGCGGTGCGAAGCAGCGACGGATTGAGGAAGCCGGTCCTCGAACGCGAGGCCGACGACGACATGGTTTTGCTGTCAGGCCGCGCCTACTTCACCGACACGCTCTGCCCACCCTCGACCGCCAGCACCAGCCGGCGGTTGGTGATCCGCGCCAGTTGCGCCAGCCGTCCGGCCGGGCGTTCGCCGTAAAGATCGGAAAGTGAGGCCGGTAGCACCAGCGCCAACGTGCCATTGCCGCGGTTTTCCCATTTCAGCCGCGGCATGACGCCGGGCATGGCCGCAGTCAGCAGATAGACGACGCGCAGCACCGCCGCTAGGATGCGGGCGCGCTCGAGATAGCGCGGCGTCGCCAGGCCGCGGATTTCCGGCGCCGCATCGTTGAACACGCCTTCGTGGCGGAACAGGCCGACCAGCGCCAGGAAGGCTCGGCCGGGGTGATCGACGCCAATGAAGGAGGCGTGGGCAATGATGTTGAGCGACTGCTTGCCGCGATATTCCGGGTGTGCGCGCCAGCCTATATCGGCCAGCAGACAGGCAGCGTGGCGATAGCGCGCCTCATCCTCCGTCTCGTCGATGCCGAAGGCGGCAAAGGTCTTGTCCGTCCATTCGACAAGCTCATGCGCATGGGTGACCGAGCGCGACCGCAGCCGCGCCAGTTCCTCCGAAGCGGAGACCAGCGGATCGGCCTTCTGCTCGGCAGGGTCGAGCAGCGAATAGAGAAACCCTTCGCGCACGCCCAATGCCGAGACGATGATCTTCGACGGCTGCATCGCCGCCATGATCTCCTGCAGCACGACCGCGCCATAGGGCAGCAGCGAACGGCGGTTCTTCGACACGCCTTCGATGCCCTTGACCTTCTCGATCTCGCCTTTCGCCACCTGCTTCAGGAAATTGGCGGCGCTGTCGACACCGATCTCATAGTGGTGCATGACGCCAAGGGGGTAGTTGGTCATTTCCATGTGCAGCCGGGCAAGGTTTCGCCAGGTGCCGCCAACGGCGTAGAAGGGCCGTCCCTGCCCGCCCTTCAACAATTTGGCGCGCGCCAGTTCGTCGCGGGTGATCTTTGTCGCCTGGGCGAGCGAATTCCTGGCCATGTCCTGCAGCCGCAGGCCACCCAGCGGCAGCGTGATGCCGTCGCCGATCGCCTCGCCATTGATGTCGATAAGCTCCAGGCTGCCGCCGCCAAGATCGCCGGCAATGCCATTGGCGGGGTGGAAGCCCGAAATGACGCCAAGCGCCGAATAATGCGCCTCCTGCCGGCCAGTGAGCACGCGGATCTCGGTCTTGAGCACATCCTGGGCCCGGTGGATGAAATCGGGGCCGTTGATCGCTTCGCGGGCCGCGGCCGTTGCCAGCACAAACATGTGCTCCGCACCCGCCTGGTCGGAGAGCGCGCGGAAACGGCGGAACTCCTCCATCGAGCGCGTCACCGCCTCGGGATCGAGCTTGCCGGTCGAAACGATGCCGCGGCCGAGACCGGCCAGCATCTTTTCGTTAAACAGCAAGGTCGGCGAGCGCGCCAGCCCTTCATAGACGACAAGGCGGATCGAGTTCGAGCCGATGTCGATGATGGACAGCGGCCGGCGATCCTGCAGCCGGCCTTGGGACGTTGAAATCATCAGCCGGTGTTCTTCTTGCGACGCTTGAACTGCGCGATGCGCTTGGGCGCATGCGACTTCAGCGCGTCACCCCGTCCCGACAGGCTCGGATTGGTCATGAAATATTCCTGCGCGTTGAACGGTTCCTCACCCTCCTCCAGCACGACGCGCCGGGAGGTTCCGTCAGCCAATACGTCGAAACTTTGCTGGTTGTCCATGATGTTGCCCAGCATGATCTGGCCAAGGATCTGTTCATGCACCGTTGGATTGGTGATCGGCACCATGGTCTCGACGCGGCGGTCGAGATTACGTGGCATCAAGTCGGCCGAGGCGATGTAGACGATCGCCTCGTCCGACGGCAGGCCATGGCCGTTGCCGAAGCAGTAGATGCGGCTGTGTTCGAGGAAGCGGCCGACGATCGACTTGACCCTGATGTTTTCCGACAGGCCGGGCACCTGCGGCCGCAGGCAGCAGATGCCGCGCACGACGAGATCGATCTCGACGCCGGCACGGCTGGCGTCATAGAGCGCGTCGATGATGTTGGGATCGACGAGCGCGTTCATCTTCATCCAGATGCGCGCCGGACGGCCAGCCAGCGCGTAGGCGACCTCGTCGGCAATGTGCTTGAGGATACGGCTGCGCAGCGTAAACGGCGAGATGGCGATCCGCATCTCATCGGTCGGCTCGGCATAGCCGGTGATGAAGTTGAACAGCTGGGCGACATCGCGCGCGATCGTCGGATCGGTGGTGAAGAAGGACAGGTCGGTGTAAATGCGCGCTGTCACCGGATGGTAGTTGCCGGTGCCGAGATGCACATAGTTACGCAGCTTGCCGTCCTCGCGCCGCACCACCAGCGACATTTTCGCATGGGTTTTGAGTTCGAGGAAGCCGAACACGACCTGGACGCCGGCGCGTTCGAGGTCGCGCGCCCAGCGGATGTTGGCTTCCTCGTCGAAGCGCGCCTTGAGCTCGACCAGGGCGGTCACCGACTTGCCTGCCTCGGCCGCGTCGACCAAGGCGCGCACGATCGGGCTGTCGTTGGAGGTGCGGTAGAGCGTCTGCTTGATCGCCACCACCTCAGGGTCGGCCATCGCCTGGCGCAGGAATTGGACCACCACGTCGAAGGATTCATAGGGGTGGTGGACGACGATGTCCTTCTCGCGGATGGCCGCGAAACAGTCGCCGCCATGCTCGCGGATGCGCTCGGGAAAGCGTGGATTGTAGGGGGTGAACTTCAGGTCGTCGCGCGGCACGGCGACGATCTCGGAAATCTGGCTGAGCGCCAGCGGGCCGGTCAGAACGCTGATGCGACTCGAAGAGACGCCAAGCTCGCCGGCGACGAACTCGCGCAATTCGCCGGGCATCGACTTGTCGAATTCGATGCGGATGACCGAACCGCGGCGGCGGCGCTTCAGCGCCGTCTCGAACAGGCGCACGAGATCTTCCGACTCTTCCTCGACCTCTATATCGCTGTCCCGGATGATGCGGAAGGTGCCTGAACCCTTGACCTCATAGCCGGGGAACAGCTTGCCGATATAGAGGCCGACAGCCTCCTCCAGTGGAATGAAGCGAACGTGCTGCTTGCGGTCGGGCAGACGGATGAAGCGCTTCAGCGCCACCGGCAGGCGCAGAAGCGCGCTCATCTCCTCGCCATTCTTGCGATGGCGCAATTGCAGCGCCATCGAGAAGCCGAGATTGGGAATGAACGGAAACGGATGCGCCGGGTCGATCGACAGTGGAGTCAGCACCGGGAAAACCTGGTCCTGGAAATGGTCTTCCAGCCAGACTTTTTCATCCTTGGTCAGTGCATCGCGGGTGATGCTCTCAATGCCTTCCTTGTTGAGCAGCAACATCAGCGCCGAAAGGCTATTCTGCTGGTCCTCCTGCAGCCGCTCGACCTCGCGCAGTAATTGTTCCAGCTGCTGCTCCGGCGTGCGGCCGTCGGGGCTCTTGAGCGCAATGCCTTCGCGCACCTGGCCCGCAAGGCCGGCGACGCGGACCATGAAGAATTCATCGAGATTGGCGGCCGAAATCGACAGGAAACGGACGCGTTCGAGCAGCGGATGGTGCTCGTTCTGTGATTCCTCGAGCACACGCCGGTTGAACTGCAGCCAGGAGAACTCACGGTTGACGAACCGATCGGGGTTGCCGCCCTCGGGGCTCGCCACCTCGACATTGATGAATTCGCTCTGCACCGGCTTCAGTTCGTTCATGGTTCCTGCTCTTCCCCGCCAACCGTCCCTTGGAGCGCCGCTGGACGTGCCATGCCTCTAACACGCTTTTGTGACGCATGGCCCTTCGGCGAAAACCGTTCCGATTTCAGGGACATGCACTTAACCGGCTCACCGTATCCTCTGACAGGCTTTTGCGACAGTTTCATTTCATCGATCTTGCAAACAGGCCTGTTATGTTCCAGATGCTTTTCGACGAGATCAAGGAGACGACGATGGCAGGCGGTTCCATTCCCCACTTCCAGAACGATGCGGGCCATCCGGCAATCGACATCGGCGTCAAGGAATTCATGTGCACCGGCGCCAACCCGCCCTTCGACCATCCACACGTGTTCCTCGACATGGGCGACGACAATGAAAAGGTCTGTCCCTACTGCTCGACGCTCTACCGCTATTCGGCGAAGCTGAGGGCGACGGAAACGCTGCCGGCTGGTTGCCTTTATATCGACCAGGCCGCCTGATCCTTCCGCGACAAGCCCGATGGAAGACATCAGGTCCCGGCAGGTCATAATCGCCGGGGCCGGCATCGCCGGGCTGACCGCTGCCCTTGCCTTCGCCGGACGGGGTTATCCGGTAAAGCTGATCGAACAGGCACAGCACCTAGAAGCGGCCGGCGCCGGCATCCAGCTTTCGCCCAACGCAACACGCATTCTTGGAAAACTCGGCGTGCTCGACCGACTGCTGCCCGCAGCGTTGCGGCCGGAAGCGGTCGTGCTCAAGGACGCCGGGACGCTGCGCGAACTGGCGCGGGTACCGCTCGGGCACGCCGCCGAAGCGCGCTGGCAGTCGCCCTATCTTGTCGCCCATCGCGCAGATCTGCAGGCAGCGCTGCTGGGGCAAATGGCTGAACGGTCGCAGATTGAGCTCATCACCGGCGCCCGCGTGACCGGCATCGTCAAAGACGCGCAATATGTCGCCGTGACCGCCGAAGTGGACGGCCGCGAGATCGAGGCACGCGGCAAACTGCTGGTCGGCGCCGACGGCGTCTGGTCGGCGGTCCGGGCGCAACTCGCAGGCGAGGACTTCGTCAAAAGCCGTTTTTCGGGCGAACTCGCCTGGCGAGTCACGATCGCGGCCGACGGTGCGGCCGGAGAAGGCTTTGTCGCGATCGGCGCCGCCGACTGCGTCACCACGTTCCTGCATCCTGGCTTCCACATGGTCGCCTACCCCGTCAGCAAAGGCCGGGCCTTCAATCTCGCCGCCTTCACCAAGGGTGAGCGCATGGCCGAAGGTTGGTCGGGCCATGCCGATCCCGCGATCCTCACGGCTGCCCTGCGCGGCACCGCGCCGGGCCTGACGAAGCTTGTGGCACTGGCCGGCCCATGGACGGCCTTTCCGATCCACACCGTCGAACAACAGCGGTGGACGAGCCCGCGGGGCATCGCGCTGATCGGCGACGCTGCGCATGCGATGACGCCGTTTGCCGCACAGGGCGCGGCAATGGCGATCGAAGATGCCATCACGCTTGCCGACGCTATCGCCGATTTCCCTGGCGATCTGCCCAGAAGTTTTCAAATCTGGGAAAATCTTCGGCGGCCGCGTGTCGCCAAGGCCGCGCGTCGTGGGGCCGTAAACCGCCTCGCCTGGCATGCTGCCGGCCCGGTGGCGATCGCCCGCAATCTGTTCCTGGCCATGCGCTCGCCCGACAAGCTCGCCGCCGACCTCGACTGGCTCTATGGATGGCGAGCGGACACTCGGCAGTCTAGATCGTCGACGTAGCGATCCTTCCCACTCCCCTCTGTCCTGCCGGACATCTCCCACTCAAGGGGGGAGATTGGATGTCGCCGTCGCCTTCGCCAAAATCGCCGGCGTTGCAGCAGGAGCGCGGGCAAAACGGCTGATCTCCCTCTTGCGGGGGAGATGGCCGGCAGGCCAGAGGGGAGTGCTGTCCCGCTGACTTCAAAAGATCCAACACTGTCGCGGTGCGATGAAGGACTGCTAGTTATAAAACCGCATTGAAAATCCCAGCGAGGCCGGCAGCGGGTTCCACCAGCCGGTGCGCAGGCCGGCGGTGCGCAGGCCGGCGGCTGTCCAGGTGTTACAGCCGACAAGCGCGTTGAAATGGCCGTTCGCCTCGAAGAAGCGGTCGAAGCTGGAATAGGCGGCGTTCTCGATGACGACCGGACCATGCGGCCCTTGCTGGAAACTCGCGTCGATATAGTCGAGCAGCGCTGCAAAACGTTCCTCATCGATGTCAAAACCGGTGACAGCAGGGTGCGGCTCGGCGATGGCCCCGGCGATATCGACATGCATGACCGAGGCGTCCAGTGTCAGCGCCTTGAGGACGGGCACTGCTTTCAGCTGCGACCAGCTCGGCGTCTCCAGATAGAAGGCCCGGCCGCCCCAGCCAAAGACGATGTAGCGCACTTCCGGGGCGTCGACAGGGATGCCGGCAGCGACCAGGAAATGGAAGCGCCGGCGCACCTCGTCATCGACGGGAATGGCGATGTCGGTGTGGATCGGATTCTCCAGCACCAGAATATGGCGCGTGCCCTCACCCGCTGCTGACGCCGGCCACAGCGGACGCGGCACCAGCGTGCCGAGCGTGGCAGCGAGCGCGACCACGATAATCAGCATGGCCACGAAACGCAGGGCTTTTCTCATGCGGCGGCGGCTTTGTGTTTCAATGGAGAAGATCGACCCCAGATAGCAAAAGAGCCCGGCCGCATTGCGGCCGGGCTCTTTTGGTTCGCATGAAAATGCTCAGTGCAGGATCTGCGACAGAAACAGCTTCGTGCGCTCGTGGCGCGGATGGTCGAAGAACTCGGCCGGCGTGTTCTGTTCGACGATCTGGCCCTGATCCATGAAGATCACCCGGTTGGCGACTTTGCGGGCAAAGCCCATTTCGTGGGTGACGCACAGCATGGTCATGCCTTCCTCGGCCAGGCCCACCATCGTCTCCAGCACTTCCTTGATCATTTCTGGATCGAGCGCCGAGGTCGGCTCATCGAACAGCATGATGCGCGGATTCATGCACAGCGAACGCGCGATCGCCACGCGCTGCTGCTGGCCGCCCGACAGCTGGCCCGGATATTTGTTGGCCTGTTCGGGGATCTTGACGCGCTTGAGGAAGTGCATCGCGATTTCCTCGGCCTGCTTCTTCGGCGTCTTGCGCACCCAGATCGGTGCCAATGTGCAGTTCTCCAGGATGGTCAGATGCGGGAACAGGTTGAAGTGCTGGAACACCATGCCGACCTCGCGGCGCACCTCGTCGATCTTCTTGAGATCGTTGGTGAGTTCCTTGCCGTCGACGATGATCTTGCCCTTCTGGTGCTCTTCCAGCCGGTTGATGCAGCGGATCATGGTCGATTTGCCCGAGCCCGAAGGACCGCAGATGACAATGCGCTCGCCGCGCATCACCTTGAGGTTGATGTCCTTCAGGACATGGAACTCGCCATACCATTTGTGCATGCCGATGATGTCGATTGCGACATCGGTGGTCGAGATGTGCATCTTCTTGGCATCGACCTTGATCTCTTCGGCGCTGACCGCGTTTTCTATGACCATGGCAGGTTCCCCTTTTTGTTCTGTCTTTTAGCTATGATGCATGTCGTTGTCCCAAAACCGCTAAACACTTTTGGGCGACATGCATCAACGTTTGTGGCCGGTGTCGAGCCGGCGTTCCGTGTACATCGAATAGCGCGACATGCCGAAGCAGAACAGCCAGAAGACGAAGGCTGCAAAGATGAGACCGGATCTCGCGGTCTGTGGCGTCGCCCAATTGGCGTCCGAGAAGTTCTGCTTGACGACGCCAAGCAGGTCAAACATCGAGATGATGATGACGAGGCTTGTGTCCTTGAACATACCGATGAAGGTATTGACGATGCCGGGGATGACCAGCTTCAGTGCCTGCGGCAGCACGATCAGCACCATCTTCTGCCAGTAGCCCAGGCCAAGCGAATCCGCACCCTCATACTGGCCCTTGGGGATCGCCTGCAGGCCGCCGCGCACCACTTCGGCCATATAGGCGGCGGCAAACAGCGAGACGCCGATCAGCGCCCTGAGATATTTGTCGAACGAAACCCCGGCGGGCAGAAACAGCGGCAGCATGACGCTGGCAAAGAACAGAACGGTGATCAGCGGGATGCCGCGAACGAACTCGATGAAGACCACGCACAGTGTCTTGACGATCGGCATCTTGGAGCGCCGGCCGAGCGCCAGCACGATGCCCATCGGCAGCGACACGGCAATGCCGACAAAGGACAGACTCAGCGTCACCAGCAGCCCGCCCCATAGCTGGGTCTCCACATGCGGCAGGCCGAAGATGCCGCCGACCAGGAGCACGAACGCGATGATCGGCAGTGCCAGGAATAGAAGAATGGCGTTCAACCCCTTCCGCGGCACGCGTGGCATCAGCAACGGCACCAGCAGCGCCACGAACAGGACGGCGACCAGGATCGGCCGCCAGCGCTCTTCCAGGGGATAGCGGCCAAGCATCAACTGGCCGAACTTCGCGTTGACGAAGGCCCAGCAGGCGCCTGACCAGCCGTCCGGCTGGATGCCGCCTTGCGCCACCGTGGCGCATACAGTCCGGTCCGGCCCCGTCCACTGGGCGTTGATGAAGGCCCAGTTGACGACGGGCGGCACGATCATCACCACCAGCGCAATAGCCACTACAGTCAGGATGACGTCGCCCACCGAACCGATCAGGTTCTTGCGAACCCAGGCCAAAGGCCCCCGCACGCCGGCCGGGGCTTGTTGAGCGAGTGCCATTTCGGTCCGCACCCAGGAGGTATCATGTTCCTGCATGGTCTTACCTCTCCACCAGCGCCATCCTGGCGTTGACCACATTCATCACCGCCGACGTCACCAGGCTGATGATGAGATAGACGACCATCATGATCAGCACACCCTCGACCGCTTGACCGGTCTGATTCAGCACTGTGCCGGCGATCGCCGTCAGGTCGGGGTAACCGATGGCAATGGCCAGCGACGAGTTCTTTGTCAGGTTGAGATACTGGCTGGTCAGCGGCGGGATGACGATCCGCATGGCTTGGGGAACGACGACAAGCCGCAGGATAGATCCCGGCCGCAGCCCCAAGGCGCCAGCCGCTTCGGTCTGACCCTTGCTGACGCCGAGAATGCCGGCGCGCACGATCTCGGCGATGAAGGAGGCCGTGTAACAGGACAGCGCCAAATAGAGAGACAGGAACTCCGGCCCGATCTGAAAGCCTCCGGTCAGGTTGAAGGTCGATTGTTTTGGAAAGTCGAAGCTCAAGGGAAAGCCGCTCAGTGCATAGGCCAGGAGCGGAAGGCCGACGATCAGCGCCGCCGAAGTCCAGAATACGGGAAACTGCTGGCCGGTTGCCATTTGCCGCTGGCGTGCCGTGCGCGCGACAAAAAAAGCCATGGCGATGCCGACAAGCAAGGCGACAAACATCAGCCAGGAGCCGTCGCCCCAGATAGCGCGCGGAAAATAGAAACCGCGTTGGTTGAGGAAAGAGCCGAACGGCAAATTGAAACTGTCGCGAGGCGCCGGCAGTACCGCGAGCACGCCTGAATACCAGAAGAAGATCACCAGCAGCGGCGGGATGTTGCGGAACACCTCGACATAGACCGTGCAAATCTTGCGAACCAGCCAGTTGCGCGATAACCGGCCGACGCCGACAATGAAGCCAATGATGGTCGCGGTGATAATGCCGGCAACGGCGACGATAATGGTGTTGATAAGCCCGACGACAATGGCCTGGCCATAGGTCGAATCGGAATCATAAGCGATGGGCCTGACTGGAATGTCAAAGCCTGCTCGGTTGTTCAGGAAGCCAAAACCGGAAGTAATATGCAGGCGCTGCAGGTTGACGATGACGTTGTGGACGATCCACCAGACGCCCGCCACCAGCAAGATGACAACCACCGCCTGGAAGAAAAACCCGCGGACTTTCGGATCGTTGATGAAGGAACCGCGGCTCGGCTCCTCGCGAAGAACTTCCTGCGACGCCATTGCTCATCCCCTGGAAAGAGAAACCGGAAGGCAGATGATCTGCCTTCCGGATCACATTTCGATCAGCGGATCGGCGGTGCGTATTGCAGGCCGCCCTTGGTCCACAGCGCATTGATGCCTCGCGCGATCTTCAGCGGGCTGCCGGTGCCGACATTGCGCTCGAACATCTCACCGTAATTGCCGACTGCCTTGACGATGTTGACGACCCAGTCATTGCTCACGCCAAGGTCGGTTCCGATCTTGGTTTCGGCTTCCTGACCGAGCACGCGCTTGATCTCCGGATTATCGGAGGTCTTCATCTCTTCGACATTGGCCTGGGTGATGCCCAGTTCCTCTGCCTGCAACAGGGCGAAGTAGGTCCACTTGACGATGTGGTACCACTGGTCGTCCCCCTGGCGTACGGCGGGGCCGAGCGGCTCTTTGGAGATGATCTCGGGCAGCACGACATGGTCGGCCGGCGCACTCAGCGTCAGGCGGATGCCATAGAGGCCGGATTGGTCGGTGGTGTAGACGTCGCAGCGGCCGGCGTCATAGGCAGCGTTGACCTCTTCCAGCTTTTCGAAGACGACCGGGTTGTACTCCATCTTGTTCGCCTTGAAGTAATCGGCGAGGTTGAGCTCGGTCGTGGTGCCGCTCTGCACGCAGACTGCCGCACCTGAAAGCTGCAGCGCCGAATTGACGCCAGGCAGTTTCTTGGCGTTGATCATGAAACCCTGGCCGTCATAATAGGTGACGCCGATGAAGTTCAGGCCAAGCGCGGTATCGCGATTGATGGTCCATGTGGTGTTGCGCGACAGGAGATCGATCTCGCCCGACTGCAACGCGGTGAAGCGCTCCTTGGCGCTGAGCGGCGTGAACTTGACCTTGGAGGCATCGCCGAAGACTGCACCAGCGACAGCGCGGCAGAAATCCGCGTCGATGCCTTTCCAATCGCCTTTGTCGTCAGGCGCCGAGAAGCCGGCCAGGCCCGTCGAGACACCGCACTGGATGAAGCCCTTCGCCTTGACGGTATCGAGCGTTGTCGCCGACGCGGCCGAAGCCATCCATCCAAGCGCAGCGGCACCGAGAATGCCAATTGCAATATGTTTCATAACCCACAGACCCTTTTCTGTTTTCAGGTAAACCCTGATCCTCAGGCAAATCCTGATCTTTTCCCGCGTGAACCCGGCTCCCATCCGGCTCATTCCGGAACCTCGCGTCGTAACCGACGCCCGGCCCCTCCCATTCACGAACTGCATCGAAGGCGATTATCTCTGTGAGGTCAAGGGAAATGACCGTTTCACGACAGCTTTGAAAACCAATTGCCGCAAATGCCTGAATTGCAGACAACAGCATCAGGAAAGCAGCAAGCCCCGCAAATAAAACCGGCAAAGTCCGTCGACGCTAATCCACATCCACTCATGAAATCCGCGGCTCTGGATCGCCACGCTTTCCAGACTATTCATGGGGGAATTGGCCTATGCAAAGGGCACCGCCTGGCGGGCGCCCGCTGTTGCACGGCCAATGCCGCCGCTCTATGGCTAGCGCTTTCACCACAAGGCGAAGAGAAATGGCGACTGACGGCAACGAAATGGGTATCAACACGCGGCTTGCCCATTCGGGCAACAATCCGCACGACTATTTCGGCTTCGTCAATCCGCCGATCGTGCATGCCTCGACCGTGCTCTATCCCAATGCGTCGGTGATGGCGGCGCGCAGCCAGAAATACACCTATGGCACACGCGGCACGCCGACCACCGATGCGTTGGCGCATGCGATCGACGCGCTGGAAGGCTCCGCCGGCACAATAATCGTGCCGTCGGGCCTGGCGGCGGTGACCGTCCCGTTGCTGGCGTTTCTCTCGGCAGGCGATCACATCCTGATTGTCGATTCCGTCTACCATCCGACCCGCAATTTCGCCGACACGATGCTGAAGCGGCTGGGTGTCGAGGTCGAGTATTACGATCCGCATGCCGGCGCCGGCATCGCCAGCTTGATCAAGCCGAACACCAAAGTCGTGTTTACGGAATCACCGGCCTCCAACACCTTCGAGGTGCAGGACGTTCCGGCGATCGCCAAGGCGGCGCATGAAACGGGCGCCATCGTCATGATGGACAACACCTGTGCAACGCCGCTCTATTTCCGTCCGCTCGACCACGGCGTCGATATCTCGATCCATGCGGCGACGAAATATCCGGCCGGGCATTCGGACGTGCTGCTGGGCACAGTGTCTGCCAATGCCAACTGCTGGAAGCAGCTTTGCGAGACGTTCTACACGATGGGCTGCTGCGCCGGCCCCGACGACGTCTACCAAGTCCTGCGCGGCCTGCGCACGATGGGCGTTCGGCTGGATCACCATCAAAAGAGCGCGCTTTCGATTGCCACCTGGCTTGAAGGCCAGCCCGGCGTGGCCCGCGTGCTGCACCCGGCGCTTCCCAGCCACCCCGACCACGCGGTGTGGAAGCGTGATTTTTCCGGCTCGAGCGGCATCTTTTCCATCGTGCTCAAAGGCGGCGGCCAGAGACAGCAGCATGCCTTCCTCGATGCGTTGAAAATCTTCGGTCTCGGCTATTCCTGGGGCGGCTATGAGAGCCTTGCCGTGCCGGTCTTCCTCGGCGACCGTACCGTCGCCAAGGGCCCCTATGACGGCCCGCTGATCCGGCTGCAGATCGGGCTCGAGGATGTCGAGGACCTCAAGGCCGATATCCTGCGCGGGCTGGAAGCGGCCGCTGCGGCATGACACCAGCAAACTTGCGAAGCTGATTCCGCTGGTCGCCCAACCCGTTGAAAGGGTTGGCGAGCGACTTTCGCAGGCGATCGACGTCGCAAAGCCGCTCATGGGTCGACCAAGCGCAATGTTATTTCCCCAATGCGCGCTTTTTCGGATCGGTTTGACTTTCAAAATCGTCGGTCCAACGCCATTGCAGGCGCTGCGCGCACAATTCCAGCCTGACTGAGCTTGCCATGGCCTTTCGTCTCTTTGTCCCCATTCTCGCCGGCGCGACGCTGCGCGAGCGCCTCATCGCCTGCATCGGGGCGATGATCGGCATTGCGCTGACCGGCGCGATCGGCGCGCTGGTGCTTGGCAATGGCCCGCATGTGCCGCTGCTGGTGGCGCCGATGGGGGCGTCGGCGGTGCTGCTGTTTGCGGTGCCTGCAAGCCCGCTGGCGCAGCCATGGTCGATCATCGGCGGCAATACAATATCGGCGCTGGTCGGCGTGATCGTGGCCCATTTCGTCCATCAGCCCGTTCTCGCCACGGGCATTGCCGTGGCGATGGCGATCGCCGCCATGTCGTTCTCGCGCTGCCTGCATCCGCCGGGCGGAGCCGCCGCACTGACCGCCGTGCTCGGCGGGCCGGCCGTGATCGGTGCGGGCTTCCTGTTTCCGTTCGTGCCGGTGGCGCTGAACTCCATGATGCTGGTCGCGCTCGGCTATGCTTTCCACAGGCTGTCGCGACGCAGCTACCCGCATGTGCCGGCCCCTGCCCCGAAAAGCACGCACGGAACCATCGATCCGCCGGCTCAGGAGCGCATCGGCTTCCGGGCCGAGGACATCGATGCCGCGCTGGCTGCGCTCGACGAGACCTTCGACATCGACCGCAACGATCTCGAACAGCTGCTGCGACAGGTCGAACTGCAAGCGGCGATGCGCGCACACCGAACCATGTTGTGCGAGGACATCATGTCCCGCGACGTGATTTCGGTCGATGAACACGCGTCCGCTGATCGGGCGCGTCATCTGCTGCTCGACCACAATATCCGCACGCTGCCGGTTGTCGACAAGGACGCCAGGCTGGTCGGCACCGTTGGATTAAGGGAATTGGCGCGAGCCGACGAAGCCGTCGGAAGCGTTACCTCGACAGCGTCGACCGCCGCCGCCGGTACGCCCGCCATGGCGCTGCTACCGGTGCTCACCGACGGCCGCACCCATGCAGTCATCATCTTGGACGGGGACAGCCGCATCCTTGGCCTGATCACGCAGACCGACCTGCTTGCGGCCACGGCGCGAGTGCAGGCTGCTGACAAGCCGCTGGCGGAAGCAGTATTCTAGGCGCCGTCGGAGCCGGGCGAAAATGGCCGGGAACCTTTTGCCGGCGATGTCATCCAATGTCTATCGAGGTTTCGGACGGGGATTGGATCGAGGAACTGGCCATGCCTGCTATGTCTGTACCAATGCCCACGGCTGCTTCAAGCGAGATGCTTCTCGTGCGCCGCGCGCTGGCACGCGAAGGCAACGCCTTCCGCATCATCATGAAGACCCATAATCAGCGGCTCTATCGCATCGCTCGCGGGGTGGTGCGCAACGATGCCGAAGCCGAGGACATCGTCCAGGAGGCCTATGTCAGAGCCTTTGCCCATCTCGATGCCTTTCGCGGGGAGTCCTCATTGGCCACCTGGCTGTCGCGCATCGTCATCAACGAGGCGCTCGGCCGTCTGCGCAAAAGGCGGCGGACGGTGGCGAAAAACCCGCAAGCCGAAATCATCCAGTTCCCCCTCAATCCCAGCGACGATCCGGAGCGGACGATGGCGCAGCGGCAGATCCTCGAGTTGGTGGAACGGGCGACCGACAGCCTACCCGATGTTTATCGGACGGTGTTCGTGGCGCGGGTTATCGAGGGGCTCAGTATCGAGGAGACCGCCGAGCTGCTTGGCGTGCGGCCGGAAACCGTCAAGACAAGGCTACACCGCGCCCGCGCCCTGGTACGCAAGGCACTCGACGACCAGATCGGGCCGGTGCTGCTCGACGCCTTCCCGTTTGCCGGCCGGCGCTGCGACAGGCTGACCAGCGCCGTCATGCAGCGGCTCGGCCTGGAGAGCTGATCATCGGCTGATTTGGCCGATTTCCCCGGGAACGTTTGCCGCCGCTGCGCATCCAATGACCGTCAACTCAAAAACATGGCCCGGCGCGATCCCGCGTCCGGGCGAAGGAGATGCCATGCTTACCCGACACACCGCCGCCCTCGCTGCCTTGCTGCTGCTTGGCGCTGCCCCGCTCGCGCAAGCCGCCGACAAGCCGACGGACCCGCAGATCGCCCACATCGCCTACACGGCAGGCGTCATCGATGTGGAAGCCGCCAAGCAGGCGATCAAGAAATCGAAGACCAAGGAGGTCGTGGATTTCGCCAACGACATGGTGCGCGACCACGAAGCGGTCAACGCGCAGGCACTGGAACTGGTAAAGAAGCTGAAGGTGACGCCGGAAGACAACGCAACCAGCCAGGCGCTGACCAAGGCTGCGGCCGAGGAGCGGGCGAAGCTCGCCAAACTCGACGGCGCAGCCTTTGACAAAGCCTATGTCGACAACGAGATCGCCTACCACAAACAGGTCGACGGCGCGCTTGAAACCCTTTTGATCCCATCGGCCAGCAATGCCGAGTTGAAGAGCCTGCTGCAGACCGGCCTGAAGATTTTCCAGGGCCATGAACAGCACGCCGAGCATGTTGCAGGTATGCTGAAGTAAGGACCAGGCCATGTCGAAACGGCTGCTATGGATTGCACTGGCGCTGGTCTTCGGGACCTCACCCGTGCAGGCCGAAACCATCCAGGTCACCATCGACAAGCTTGTCTTTTCGCCGGCCACCGTCGAGGCGAAGGTCGGCGACACGATCAAGTGGGTGAACAAGGACGTGTTCGCACATACGGCTACCGTCAAGGGTGGCTGGGAAGTGATGATCCCGCCGAAGGCAACAGCGAGCCTGACCCTGCGGAAGGCGGAAGCGGTCGAATATTTCTGCCGCTTCCACCCCAACATGAAAGGTCATGTGGCCGTGACGGCGCCTTGATCCCGGTCCGCAAGCCCGTCCTGCTGCGTTGAGGCTCGCCTGGCTTCATCCGGCCGGGTGATGTGCGTCCACGAGCCGTGACAGCCCGGCTGGCGGCGTGCGATCCAGGCATCCAGCCCTTCGCGCAGATCAGCGGTCGGAGCCATGCGGGCGAACTGCTCGGCCTCGACAGCCAAGCCATCCGCGATGCTCTGGTTCAGGCCGCGCGCCACTGCTGTGAGGATCGAGGCAATTGCTGCAGGAGAATGCCTGGTCATGCGCCGGGCGAGATCAATTGCGGCGGGCATCAGCTCCTCATGCGGCACCACCTGATTGACGAGGCCGAGTTCGAGGGCGCGCGGCGGCGGGAACCAATCGCCGGTCAACAGCAGCTCGAGCGCCCGCTTGCGCCCTGCCAGCCTCGGAAGCCGCTGCGTGCCGCCGAAAGCAGGCGGCATTGCAAGGTTGATCTCAGGCTTGGCGAACAAGGCGCGGTCGCTGGCGATAGCGAGCGGCACGGCTTCGGTGATCTCGCAGCCGCCGCCGAAGGCGATGCCGTTGACGGCGGCGATGACGGGCTTGCGGAACGCCTCCAGCCTTGCGGTCAGGCGCTGTCCGCGCATGACGAAGTCGCGCAGGGCAACGTCGACGCCGATGTCCACGCTGCCTGAGAATTCATGGATGTCGCCGCCGGCGGAGAAGGCGCGCTCTCCTGCTCCAGTGAGGATGACGGCGCGGATGGCATCGTCGGTCTCGACGGCATCGAGGAGCGCAAGCAGGCGATCAATCAGCGCATAGTTCAAGGCGTTGAGCTTTTCCGGCCGATTAAGTGTGAGGATGGCGATCCCGTTGCGGGCCTCGGTGAGCACAAGCTCGGTCATGTCTTTTCCTTCCCTGTGTTTGTCGACGGAGAGGATCAGGCTTTCGGTTGTATGTATATTCACTAGTCGGTATACTTGCGTATGAGCCAAGCACCAAGCCCTACCCGCAAACGCATTGTCGATGCCGCAACGAAGCTGTTCTATGCCGAGGGGATCGGCCGCGTCAGCGTCGATGCAGTGGCGGAAAAAGCCGGGCTGACCAAGCGCACGCTCTACTATCATTTCAAGAGCAAGGACGATTTGATCGCGGCCTATCTCGACGGTCGCGACCAGCCGAACCTCAAGCAGATGGCCGGCTGGTTCGAGACGGCCGAAGGCGATGTCGAGCGCAAGGTCGAGGCGATTTTCACCAATCTGGCGCGCGTGGCGAAGCACCCGAAATGGAGAGGCTGCGGCTTTCTGCGCACGGCAGCCGAACTCGCTTCCATGCCCGGACACCCGGCCGTTAAAGCGGGCGCGCGGCATAAGCAGAATTTCGAGACCTGGCTGGCCGGCGAACTCTCAGGCCACGGCGTCGACGAGCCGCAGACCCTGGCGCGCGAAATCGTGCTTTTGATGGACGGCGCGTTCTCGATCATGCTGATCCACCGCAACCCCGACTATGTCGAGGCGGCCGGACATGCCGCTGCAACGCTGGTTCGGGCAAGGTCAGGATCGGCGACTATCCGCTAGAGCGTTCATCGTTTAATGAAGACGGCGAAACACGCTATCTCTTTGTTTTGACGCAATTCCGGACCGAAAAACCGCTTCACACTTTTTCCTGGAATTGCTCTAGAATCCAGCCGCCAGCCATGCCGTCCCGACGGCAAGGGTCAGCAGCGTCAGTGGCAGGCCGACCTTGAAGAAGGCTGAGAAGGACAGCTGCGTGCCGGCCGCCCGCGCCTGTTCGGCGACGATCAGGTTGGCGACTGAGCCGAGCAAGGTGAAGTTGCCCGCCAGCGTCGAGCTCATCGCCACCACCAGCCAGGCACGCCCGGGGTTTTCAAGGCCGGGTATGAATGGCCGCAGCGCCAGCACGGCCGGAACATTGCTCATGATGTTGGAGAGCACCGCGGTGAAGCCCGATAGACGCCAGACGTCGTCCAGCCCGAGGTTCTTGGCCGAGGCGATGATGTCGGGCGTCAGCAGCGTCTTTTCGGCGCCGGCGACAACGATGAACAGGCCGGCGAACATGAACAGCAGCGGGCCGTCGATCTCGCGGTAGATGCGGGCCGGCTTGATGGCGCGGGTGAGCAGCAGGATGGCCCCGCCGATGAGCGCTGCCTTGGCAATCGGAACGCCGGCGAAGAAGGCGATGGCCAGGCCAATGCAGACAACCACCGCCTTCAGCACCTGTCCCGGCAGCATGCGGCCGCGATAGACTTCCGGGTTGAGATCGGCGGGGCGGGCGAATTCGGCGCGGTAGACGATGCGCACGATGACGACGACCGCGACGAGGCCGAAGAGGGCAACCGGCGCCAGGGCGGCCGAAAAGGCTGGGTAGGAAATTCCCGACAGCGCGCCGATGACCATGTTCTGCGGGTTGCCGGTGATGGTGGCGACGCTGCCGCAGTTGGACGCGGTGGCGGTGGCGATCAGATAGGGAATGGGATTGCGATTGATGACACGGGTGACGTGGACGACGATCGGCGCCATGACCAGGCAGATGGCGTCGTTGACCAGGAACGCCGACAACACGCCGGTCAACAGCGTCACCATCACCAGCAGCACGAAAGGCGCGTGCGCATGCTCGATAGCGTAGGCGCCAAGCGCCCGGAAGGCGCCGGACACCTTCAGATGCGCCACCACGATCATCATGCCGAGCAGCAGCGTAATGGTGTCGAAATTGATGGCGCGATAGGCATCTTCCATACTGAGTGCGCCGATGGCGATCATCGCCGCCCCCCCCAGCAAGGCGATCCCTGCCCGGTCGAGACGGAGGCCTGGAATACGCCCGACTGCGACGCCGGCATAAGTCAGGACAAGGATCAAAAGTGCCGCTGCGCCCATCAATGTCATTGGCAGACATCCTTGTCCAAACGAACCGACGCAGGAACGGACTGTTCCCGCTCAGGCATTTGCCGGGCAGCTTTAACGCCGCTCCAGCAAAGCGAAAGCCTATAACGATCCGAATGCGAAAATCGGTGGGCAAAATCGCGGGTCGACCGATGCCGGGAGCAACCGGAGCTTGATCTTGAGACGGCCGAAATTGGGAATGAGACACGCGCGGCGGACTGCGGCGGACTGAGATCGCCATCCGCGAAACTTCCCCCTCGGAAGGCTCGTGATCTATGTGATTAAATTCTAATTTAGGCTTTCCGGGTATGGATAGCTTAGCCGTATTTCGGCCTTGGGGTTTCAGATGGTCCAGGTTCTTGAGAGGGAATGCCGTGTCTCGGAAAACGAGGCTCTGCTGGCGCGTCCGATAGAATGTCCACAATGCCACGGAACCCGCAAGGTGTTTGTCTGTGCCCGGTGGGCGAGCTCGAACGGCCATTGCTGCCCTGGAGGAACACACCGGCTCAGGTGCCCCGGTCACAGCGTCACGTGCATGGAGTGCGAAGAGAACCTTGAGCGTATCTGAAAGCGATCGCGACCATTTCCTGTTCGGAAAACGCAAAAAGCCCGCTCCGGCGAACCGGAGCGAGCTTTGCAACCATACGCCAAGAGTACCCTGCTGAGACCAGTACCCTGCCGAGAGCCGACCCGCTTTGCGTTTCCGCCACTGCAATAAATTGGTAGCGGCACTTCCAGAAAAAGCGATTGTTGGCTAACCGCCGTCGGATTACTCGCCCGACTGGCCGTCGCCAGTCACACTGCTGCCCAGAATTCCAAAGTCCTGAGACTTAGTTCCTTGTCCCGCAGTCAGGAATCCATCCGCATCCAGGCCGCGCCGCAGCAGTTCCCGCACCGCCGCGGACCGGCTTGGCATGCGCTTTTCGAAGCGCCAGTTTTCCAAGGCAGCCAATTCCTCGGCTGTCAGCATGATCTGCAGTCGCTCGGGTCGTTCCAGCTCGGCCATTCGCGCCTCCAACCGTCAAGACCAAAAATATGGTGAGTTAGTATGTGTCTCAATTGCAGTATAGCTAGGGGTCCCCGTGCAGCGCGTCAAGAGAGGCTGATGGGTGACTCACATACAAGACCAACGATGAGGAAGACACGCCGATAGCACAACCCGCGCAGTCTGCTAACTACTTGATTTACCTGAGAATATTTTATATTCTTCTTGCCATCGGAAGGTCGTTGGCGCATCTTGACCACGACGGGACAACCGGCTCCTGAAAGGAAGGTTTCCATGCGCTACGGATATTCGGCTCGGCTACGGGAGGATCTCAATTCACGGGTCCTGGGCGCGCTGCGCTCGCGCGGAATGGTCAATATTGCGGTGGTTGCCGAGGACATACGATTGCGTAACCTGGACGAGAACGTCGCCCTTGAAGATGTCGAGCGGCTTGTGATGCAGACGGCCCAACTCTACGGCGCGGTGATGGAATTGGACGGACTGACCTCCGTCGAGGCGGGGAGATTGACTTCGCTTGCCGACGATAAGCACGAACTGTCTGGCATCGGCAATTCCGACACCACAGGCGGCCAAACCGCTCCCCTGCTGGGATTGTCCTAAGGCGCGACCCGCTCTTTCAATCGACAAAATCCGCGAGAGAGATTTGGACCGAGCGCAGCGGCGCCTGGAGCGTCCAGACGACGCCTTGTTCCCCAAATTCCAGTTGTCCGGTGCCGCTAAGCGCTTGTGGTGCAACCCGCTTGAGCACGACGGAGCCAAAACCGCGGCGCGTCGTCCCACTCAGGTTCGGCGGCCTCGTTGTAGAAGGTGATGCGGCCCTGTGTGTCGATGGTGTAGGCTGCAACGGGCAACGCTTCCAACAAACTGGCGGGCCCGACACCTGGGATTCCAATCCCCGCATGTTGGATGACGTATTCCCCTACCCCAAATTCCCCACCTGCTCGATTTGCCCGTTCCGCGGTAGCTGAGATGCACGTGCGAGGTTTCGGTTCCCGTCGTCCCCTTGGGACGGCAATTGTTCTCCTCAGAAAAGGCGATCACCCGCCGGGCGGCGCCGGATCTCAGGGCTCGCGCAAATGTCGACAACGAAGCGCAACTCAGGCCGTCTTTGTCGGAAGCTCGTCAACCCGAGGCGGTTCTCCCGTTAGCCCCGCCTGACGCCAGCAACAAGTTGCCTGGAACTGTGTCGCCGATGGCAAACGACAACATTGCGGCAAACAGGCCCTGATCGGCATCCAGCTTCAAAGGCCGCGGAACGTTGTTTCGCAGCCTTTACGCTGCGCCGATGGCTTCGCATCGACAGGAACCAATCAAGGGCCAGAGCGTTTGCCGCTGCGTACTCTTCTCAGACGTAGCCAGACGGAGTGAGGGACATGGCTTCATCGGTACTTATCGGCATTCTGATCACTTTCCTGGTGATCATCCTGGTGCTCTATCTCATCCAGCGTCTGCCGCTCGATGGCCGCACGAGGCAGATCGCGCAGATCGTTGTCATCATTATCGGCATCATTTCGCTGTTGAAGTACCTGGCCGTATTTTAGGATAAGGATCGCCATGACATCCCAAACAATCGCATGGATCATTGGAACGGCGTTGTTTGCAGCAACAAGCACGGCCTACGCCCGACCCGACACGCGTTCGATGAGCTGCGAGGAGACGCAGCACCTGATCCAGAGCCATCACTCGGCGGTGTTGACGACCGGCCGGAATACTTACGATCGCTATGTCCGCCAATACGGCAACGAGTGCGACTGGCCGGAGGTGCCGGTCGCTGCCTCCGTTCCGACACGTGATGGCCAGTGCCGTGTCTATTGGTGCCGGGAACCGGTGTTCGATTTCCCGAACTGACATATCCAGCAGCCTTGCGGCGGTCGTTGCCATGGCGCTCCCGGGTTCAGACGATGCATTGCGCGAGGCGACATGGAACCCTTGCGCCGCGCGTGAATTGATTGTGCGCATGGCGCTGCAAGATGTAGCGGTGTGATGCCCAACCAGATGGAGGAGCGGTCATGCCCAATGATACAAGGCGGAGCGGCAGCTGCCTGTGCGGCGGCATCCAGTTTTCGGTGACGGGAGATCCCTTTCGGATTGGCCTTTGCCATTGCAAGGACTGCCGCAAGGCTAGCGGGTCGGCTTTTTCGGCGTTTGCAGTGTGGCCGCTCGAGGCGTTCGAAACGACGGGTATCGTCAACAGCTACGGCGACAGAAGTTTTTGTCCCACCTGCGGCGGCCGGGTCCCTTTGGTTCGTGAGAATGAGGTGGAAGTGACGATTGGCAGCCTCGATGAGGTGCCCACCGAAGGGCTGGAGCCCAGCTATGAACTCTGGGTCAATCGCCGTGAGCACTGGTTGCAACCCTTGCCTGCCGCCCGGCAAATCGAGCACGACCGGGTCGATGACGAGCCGACAAACCGGACAGCCGAACCGATTTCTGACGGTGTCGAGACGCCGTCTAGCTTGCCGCAACGCAAGTCGGCCTAGCGCGAGCGGCGCAGACAGCCGGCAGGCAGGAAATCGTTCTCGAAACCGCCCGATGCCGACAGGGCCGGGTCCGACAACATTTCACCCGGTAGAAGCCAAACGCAAAAAGCCCGCCTTGGCGTCAGCCAAGGCGGGCGGTAGATCATCCGGCCTGCGCTGCCGTGGAACGATGGGTTGGCCAAAGCCCTGGGCTGAGACCCGGTGCCGTTTGTAAGCGGCGATTGACTACGGAGCGGCCCGGTCAGCTGGAATTCGTCTTGTGGTTGCAACCATGGTACGTTTTGTTTGGAAACGAGAGCTTAAGACCACGCAATATCGTTACGTCAACTACGCTGCCCAAGTATCTCGTGGTGTGAACTGGAGGAACCTTCCTGACTTGTACAAAAGAACGCTTTGTTTATTTTGTTTCCGTCACATAGTGTAGCGAATCTTGAAGCCGGATGGGGCGGCTTTCATGCAGCCAGCGCCTTCGCAGGATTGCGGTCCGCACGTGCAATATCCACTTCACGGCAATCTTCATGCAAGCATAGCCAGCGCAAAGTTCATACGCAGACCTTGGGGGGCACCGATGGACCAGCCGAGCAAAATGGAGAACCTGCAGTTCGCGCAAGGGATACTGCGGGAGCTTAGGCAGAAAGCCGAAGCCGACGGCGAGAAGCTTCTGACTTATCTCATCGACATGGCCTACCTTGAAGCCAGCGACCGCATCCGTGCACATTGGGTCGGCAATCACGAGCCCGAAAACCGCAGGGCCAAGGGGTAGTGTCAAGGGGTAAACCCGAAACGGGGCTATGGTTGCCCCCACGGGGCGTTTTTAACCAGACGCCTGGGGCCGGCGAGACCATTGGTCAGTTGGCGATACCGGCTGAGATGTCAGCCAGAGCCTCCCTCACCCGAGTTTCGCTGACGCCGCGCGTGTCCTTGACCCAGCTGGGCGTCGAAAGCGGCGGTTCGATAAAGCGAACATGGTTGTTTACGGGCCCATGCACATAGGGGCGATTCAGCCCGTAGATGAGCGCGCATGGGACGTTCAGGGCAGCGGCGGCGTGGGAAATCCCGCCATCAACCCCGAGGAACATGGTTGACGCAGCGATCTGGCACATCGCGTCAGCAATCGACGGGGTCGAGGTGAAGTCGATTGCCTCAGGAATGGCGGCGCGGATTTTTGCGGCACCGGCGTGCTCGCGCGGTCCGCCCACAATCCAGATTGCCCAGCCGCGATCATGATGGTCTCTGGCGATCGAAATGAAGCGCTCGACGGGCCATGAGCGGAAATTCTCAATGTCGGCAGTATAGAGCGCCAGTGCCGGTCGGTCGGCATCGATCTTCTTGTGCTGGCGCCATTCGTCCAGTTCGGCCGGATCGACCACAAGCCGGGGCGCCGGCCACTCTGCGCCCGCAGCCGGCTTTTCGCCAAGCGAGGCAATCGAGCAGACCTCCTCGAACAGCCGCGTCTTGCGGGGTCCGAAGGCCCATAGATGGGCCAACCAGCCGGCGGGGAAGCGATTGAGGAGGCCGAATTGCAACTCCTGCGGATAGCCGATGCGCTCCTCTATTCCGGCCATGAACGCCATCAGCGCCGCCTTGGTGCTGCTGGTCATCAGATAGGCCGTACGGTAATTTTCCTTGCGCAACTCGCCAACCAGGCGGCTGCGCTCGCCAAAACCGGGGCGCTGATGACGCTTGGCAAGCGCCCAGCCCTTCCTGACATGCGGCATCAGGCGCGCCAGCGGCGCTGCAACGGGCGAGGTGACGACATCTATGGGGCGATCAGGAAATCGCGCGGCAATGATCTGGATGGCGGAATGGCAACGGACGAAGTCGCCGACCGCGGGGAAGCCGACGAAGAGGATTGGATCGCCGGTCGTCAAGGAAGCGCTTCGCCGTCAAGGATGCGGGCATAGAGATCCAGATAGCCGCGCGCCGCTTTTTGGATGGGAAATCTCGTCGCGGCCGATTCGCGGCATTGCTGAGGCGTAAGGTCGGCGACGGCCTCGAAAGCGGCCGCAAATTCTTCATCGGTCTCAAAGAAGCGCCCGCTGTCGGCATCGACCGTCTCGGGCAATGCGCCTCGCGTCGTCGTCAGCACCGGAGTGCCGCACAACATGGCTTCGACCGGTGCGTTGCCGAACGGCTCCTCCCAGGCGATGGGGTTGAGGAAGGCTCGCGCTTCGCCGAGAAGGCGAAGCTTCGGCTCGCCGTCAACGATTCCGTGGAAACGGTATCGCCTGCCAAGGCTCTTGAAAAACAACCCTTCGCGGCGGGTCTGACTTCGGCCCAGCAGTTTCCAACGCGAGCCACCGGCGATATCGAGACCGAAATCGAATTTTTTGGCGAGATCGACGGCGCGGTTGAGGCCTTTGCTTGATCGTGCAATGCCGGCGAGAAATAGCAGGCGGTCGCCCTTTGCAGCCGACAAACGATAGGCGTCCACCGGAAAGCCATTGTAGACGAATGTCTCGCGCCCATGCTGGCGGGCATGATTGGCGCTGATAAAGCTCCAGTTCGCAACTGGCATGGGCTGGTCCGGCATAAAGCCGCGCTGCGTATTCAGCGTTGGAAATGGCACCTCGACGGGCCAACTATGGGTGTGGACGATTTGCGTGTCGCGCGGAATGGCTGCCCGGCATTCGGCATCGGTCGAAGCGTGCCGGACTTCGAAGAGCGGGTGGCTGGAGCCAGGGCCAGCGATCACCACGACTTCGTGTCCGAGACGAACCATCTCCGTGGCCAGCCATTCGACCTGACGCTGAATCCCACCGTAACCTCGGCAGGGTATTACGCCCTTCAAAACGAGCGTCACCCGCATTGACCTTGCCTCACAATGCTCTCAAAGACGGCCCAGTTGCGTCACGGGCTGGGCATTGTCAAGGTCGCGCCAGAAACGCAAAAAGCCGCGGCGGCCTCGATCGGGTTACGGAATCGTTAATCAGCGCTTGCTACTATACCGGATGACCAAGAATCTCGGCAATGCACCCAGGACCATCTCCAGGCAACAGCCAAAGACCTCCGCTCTTGGTGGGCTGACGCCCGCCCTGTTTCCCCTTGTGGTCGTCGCGCTCGGATACATGATCGGTCGGCAATTCTTCGGCTTCTAGGGCGACTCGTCTAGGCGCGCACGGTAAAGGCTCGCGCCACGCGGGGGACGCCGTCAATGTCCACCCAACCTCCAAAATCAACCGGCGGCACCGTACGCCGCTACCCACTGCCCCGCACGTAAGCAAATTTTGTGCAATCACGGGAACGTGATATTCACTGATCACCGGACAAGGGGGCGCTGATGAGGTGTCTGGTGATCAATCTTGATCGTTCTCGCGATCGGCTGGCGCATGTCGCGTCCGAGTTCGGCCGGATCGGAGTACCATTTGAGCGTGTCTCCGCCATCGATTGCCCCGATTGCTGCTCTGTCGCCAAAAGCCCGCTAAGCGCTGCTGAGGTTTGCTGTTTCCTGAGCCACCGCTCGTGTTGGGAGATCGTTGCGAACGGCGCGGATCAATATGGCGCGGTTTTCGAGGACGACATCGTTTTCGGCGCTGGCGCCGGCTCGCTGCTTGCTTCCGATCGATGGGTGCCACGCGATGCCGATGTGATCAAGCTGGAAACGCATTTTGCCAAAGTGAGGGTCGGACGCAAGGAAGTCGCTCTCGATGATGGGTTTTCGCTTGCCAGACTTTATGGGCTGCACGCGGGCGCCGCAGGCTATGTCCTCTCCAGATCGGCAGCGCAAAGATTGCTGCGCAGGACCATGCATCTGAGAGGAGAGGTCGACTTCGTTCTTTTTCACCCAGGATTCATGACCTGCTCGGTCAACCGAATCTATCAGATCATGCCGGCGCTTTGCGCACAGCACCATTTTGTTTCGGGACGAGAGCGCCTTCCAAGCCTCGTGCGACGGCCCGGGAGGCGGCCAAAGCCGTTTCTCGATCGAATTGTTGGAGAAGCGGTGCGAACCTTCGCCTATCTTCGAAACCAGAGCCTGACCGGAACAAAGAAGATCGAGGCCGTCGCGTTCTCAGACTCTGAGGTCGACGACAAACCCGTCCACGGCGCGTTCGTCTATGGGCAGCCCGAGCACGGCCACCTCTACGAGGCGGCCGGCATACCGATCGCGCGGAAGAATAGTTCGACCGCCAGATAAGCAGACGATAGCGGCTGCGTTACGAAACAGCCTTTTCGCGGACCGGAAGCTTCCAGCCCGGCCTGACAAAGTGGCAGGTATAGCCGTTGGGGTATTTCTCGAGATAGTCCTGATGCTCTGGCTCCGCCTCCCAGAAATCGCCCGCCGGCGCAAGCTCGGTGACGACCTTGCCCGGCCACAGTCCAGAGGCATCGACATCGGCGATGGTGTCTTCGGCGACGCGCTTCTGCTCGTCGCTGGTGTAGAAGATCGCCGAGCGATAGCTCATTCCGACATCGTTGCCCTGGCGGTTCCTGGTGGTCGGATCGTGGATCTGGAAAAAGGATTCGAGCAATGTGCGAAAGCTGATCCTGGCCGGATCGAAAACGATCTCGATGGCTTCGGCATGGCTGCCGTGGTTGC
Source organism: Mesorhizobium sp. M0016 (assembly GCF_040324035.1). Classification (NCBI taxonomy): domain Bacteria; kingdom Pseudomonadati; phylum Pseudomonadota; class Alphaproteobacteria; order Hyphomicrobiales; family Phyllobacteriaceae; genus Mesorhizobium; species Mesorhizobium sp. M0016. Next base: position 52,708 of record NZ_JAMYVM010000020.1, read on the forward strand.
GATACGTGGCGTTGGGCACATCGCCACCGCTATAGCCGACGCGGGTAGAGATCACGCCGGGACAGCGCCGGATCAAATCCTGCATGCCCCAGAAACAGCCGCCGGCAAGGACTGCACGTTCGGTGGACGTCGCCATATCATACCTCCATTGGATTGCTCCTTAGGTAGGCATTGTCGCTGGCTTCTTCCAGCATCTCAAGTGCATCACTCGTTGCCGGCCGAGCCGAACCGCCGCACGAGGACCTCGAAGACGATGTCGGAAATCCACATGGCCGAGACGCCGATCAAAAAGGCGGCGGCGAGCGTCGTGGTGTCGTCGGCCGGATCGGGGATAGGCATGCCGGTTGCCCTGAACCAGGCGACGGCAGGCAGCGTCAGATACGCAGCCGCCAGCGCCCCGCAGATCGGCGAGGCAATCATCTCGCGCAGCTTGTAGCGATGGCGCGACAGTGCTCGCAGCACGCCGCCAGCTAGCCCGGCGGCGACGACCGGCCCCTTGATGCCGAGCATGTCGAAGAGGTTGTGCATCGGCTAAGGCCTCCATCCGCAGAGCTTTTGTCCCTTGCGGTTGTGCGCCAGGAGCGCTCTCGCCTCGGCGTCCGACAGGACGTCGACGGCTTCGGCCGACAGGCGCAGCGGGCTCGAAATCGCGCAGAAGCCGCCCGAAGCAGTCGTGCACCCGGCAAGCGCCACAAGCAGCGCAAGCATCAGTCCCTTGCCCATGATTTCAGCTCCTTTCGAACAGCGTCCGCCGGCAGTGCGCCGACGTCGTTCTGCACCTGCTCAGCGACCGCGCGCGCCGCGGCCTCAGCGGCCGCCAGTTTGCCGCGCTCGGCCCTGGCGCCGGCCAGCCGCTGGTGAGCGCCCCAGCAAAGGGCGGCGATGACCGATGCCAGGAAGCCCAGCAGCGCTTTGTTGCCAAGCAGGACGGCGAGGAGCGCGCTCACAGCAGCCACCCGGCGACAAGCCCGGCGGCAAAGCCGATAGCAGAGGGTTTCGCGGCTTCGAGATAGGCGATGAGCAGTTGTTGAAACCCTTCCATGTCAGTGCTCCCAGCCGGATTTGCGGGCCAACCAGTGCCAGGTCTCGGTGACCGAGGCGATGGCGAGACCGGCGGCGATCTCCAGACCAGCTTGAATGTCGGGGTCGGAAGAAAATGCCGCCGCGTCGTCGGCGCCGAGCAGGCCACGCGCGACCAGAACACCGGCGCCGTAACGCAAGCCGATGCGGATGAAGACGGCGATCATGTCGAACTCCTTGCGAAAATCGATTTCAGGATTTGAAGCAGCGCACGCCAGAACGGCAGGCGTTCGACGGGGCTGACGCGCCCGCCGGTAGACACCGGCGGCATCGCACTGCCGGGCTTCGGCGAGAGCGCTGATGGCAGGGTCGGGGAGCCCGGCAAAGGTGCCGGAGCGGGCTGTAGTGCCGACATCAACAGCGCCTGGGAACGGACCGACCTGATGCGATCGCTCCAACCCTTGCCGAAAACCGGCCAGGTCGGCAGCCGCCGCAGGAATGCCAGGCGGGCATCGCAAAGATCGTCGATGACTGCGCCCGGTGGCCTGGCGCCCACAGCTTTGAGCGTGGCCGGGCCGATCCTGCCGTCCTGTGCGGTGCCAACTGCCGCCTGCAGATATTTAGCCGCCCTGCCCGGCCCACTGTTCACGGCGAAGTCGAAGACAGCATAGTCGACACCGCCGGGAAGCTCGGCGCCGGCTACCGCGTCCCAATAGAAGCGGCGATAGACCGTCGCCACCTGAGCGTTGCTGATCTCTCGCAGATCGGCCTTGCTGGCATCCGCCTTCACGTAGCGGCGGAAATTGGCGATGGTAACGCCTTTCATGGTAGCGCCACCGGGATCGGCCGGATTGTCGGACCAGCCGCCTTCCGATTTGAGGACGAGCGCAAGCGCCCGCGCGAAGTTGCGGTCCATGGGTAACCTCTGGAGATTGTGGAATTTAGCTCGGAGATTTTAGCCAGTCACAGATCACGCAAAGGAGACGAGTGTCCTGTTGATCCTGTTTGTGCCGACGGCATGTCGGTTGGCCAGCTATAACGCTTCCTCACCGGATAGGAATTTTGGATGGAGCGGCTAAAGCGGGCTCACGGAAGCACTTCGCCGTCAAGGATGCGCTTATAGAGTTCCAGGTAGGCCGTTGCGGTTTTCTGGATCGGAAATCTTTCGGCTGCCGATTCACGGCATGCTCGCGCGGAAATGCTGTTGATCTCATTGAGACCGTGAGCAAACTCATCATCGGTTTCGAAGAAACGCCCGCTGTCTGCATCGACCGTTTCGGCAAGCGCACCGCACCGAGTGGTCAGCACAGGCGTTCCGCACAGCATTGCTTCGACCGCCGCCATGCCGAACGGCTCTGCCCAGGAGATCGGGTTAAGGAAGGCGTACGCCTCGCCGAGCAATCGGAGCTTTTCCTCGCCATCAACAGTGCCGTGGAAGCGGTAGCGCCGCGATAAGCTCTTGAAGAACAGAGACTCTTTCCGGGTTTGGCTGCGCCCGAGCAACTTCCACCTCGAGCCACCCGCAATATCGAGAGCGAAGTTAAATTTCTTCGCCAGATCGACGGCCCGGTTGAGGCCCTTCCCGGCCCTCGCGATACCGCCCAAAAACAACAGCCGCTCACCTTTCCGATCTGCCAGCCGGTAGGCATCCACAGGGAAGCCGTTGTAAACAAACGTTTCTCGATCATGATGATGCGCGTGACTGGCGCTGACGAAGCTGTAATTTTGCCCCTTCCTCGGGGCGTTTGGAACATAGCCGTGCAGAGTGTAAAGCGCACGATATGGGCTTTCTACATCGTACCAGCCGTTGAAATGCACGATGTCAGTATTGATAGGGATCGCCCCCAGACATTCCACTACTGACGCGGCCTGCCGGACCTCGCAACGCGGATGGGTGGAGCCCACTCCGGCAATGAGTGTGATTTCATGTCCGAGAGATGCGAGTGCGCTGGCGAGCCAATCGATTTGCCGCTGGGTGCCGCCATAGCCTCGACAGGGAATTTTGCCTTGCACTGCAATAGTAATATGCATGTTCCAACGTTTAGACCGTTGCTCACATTTCGCAAGCTAGGCCCACGCTCTCACAACGAGTTTCCAGCTAGCGTTCGTTATGTCGTTAAAACCTGTTCCAGCCTTGTTAAGGACTTTAAGTGCGCCAGCAGCATTACCAATCCGTACATTCAAATTGGTCGCATCTGGCACGATGCTAATAGCTTGAGCGGTCGCATCAGTTGTATTGAGAGATGGGTTAATGGGTATCTCGTCACCAACCGAATACCCCGAATTAACCGTAGTACATTGAATGAAGGCCGCATAGAGCTTCGGCTTCACCCCCAGCCCATGAGCCAACGTCAGCGACCCGCCGGATGTGATGGTCTGTTGCGGGCTTTCATAAAACTTCTGAAGCAACGCCGTGGACGACTGGACATAGCGTGCATCCTGTTCGGCCTGCGACCATTGCAGCTTGATCCATCCTCCCCAGGCACCGCCAGCCTGCCTGCGCCGCCATAGCTTTTGGTCTGCCGCCGTAGTGTCGTTGACGAAATCATGCACCGTCTGCGTCCGGTAGCCAGTGCTTCCGTGCGCTTCCACAAACCCCAGGAACCAATTTACGCCGTCTGGCGCATTAGCCGCCGCCGAGGCCATATACCAGCCGTTGTCCAGGGCGTTGTTCCAATCGGTGATCGTCTGCGCGACGACACCGAGGTTAGGTCGGCTATCAAGTTTCAGATCAAACCCAGCCTTGACGAACCCCGTTGTAGCCAATTGCGTGGTATTCGTTCCAGGCGCTGCGGTCGGCCCCGTTGGCGTCCCGGTAAATGTCGGGCTGGCCTTCGGCGCCAGGCTGGACACCGCGATCCCACTATCCTTCCCCACCTTGCCCGTGGTGCCCGCGAAAGTGACAATATTGTCGGTTGCCGAAGACGCAGGCCCCAAAAAATCTCCTACTCCCGTCCCGTCGGCGCCTCTGTCGCCGGTACGGTCGAACATCAGCCAGATGCCGTTGGCCACCGTCGGCAAAGTGCCGGCGCCGCTGACATAGGCGAGCGTCAGTTTGCGGTAGCGCGTCGCGGCCATCAAATCGTCGCGCAGTTTCACCACCTTGCCGTCCTTGCGATGGTAAAGCCGAAATTCCTCGAACCAGGGCAGCAGCGACGAGAACACCTTGAAGCGGCCGGACTGCATGCGGTCGAGCATCTCCATCAGCCCGGCCTCGACCGAGACCGAGCCGTCGGCGAAGCGGGCGTGGCCCGACAGCATGTTCAGCCCATGCGCGGAATATTGTCTGGCAAGTGCGGTGCCCGCCCCTTCCAGCGTCTCGCGGCGGCCGTCGCGCGGCCAGGCCCAGGGCAGCCACTCGCCCCACGGCTTCAGGGCCAGTACCTGCATGGCCGGCGTCTCCTGCGAGGCCCGCGCCGCCTTGGAGATATAGACGACATCGGCCTCCGTATCCCAGGCCAGCTCGACCGCGGCCGACGGATGGTCCCAGCCGAAATCGAGGGCGCCGATCCGCGGCCAGTAGCGCGGCAGCCGGAACGGCTCGCAGGCGATCAGCTCCTCGGCAATCGGAAAGATGCGGCCGGAGCCCAGCACCGGAATGCCCTTGGCCCTCGCTTCGCGCTCATGTTCGGGATAGGCGGCGATGATCGCGGCACGCTCGTCCGGCGAATAGTGTTCGACGTCGTCTATGGTCATGAAGGTGACGTGACGGGTCATGCAAGCATGCTCCAATAGAGTGTGGCCATTGATACCACCGCTCATCAATGCGAAGCTGACCCAAGACTTGGGGGAACACATGATTCGGATTGCAATCGTTGTCGCCATTGCCGCCAGTGCATCGGCATGCACCAGCCAGGCGAATGTTCCTTACGATACGAGTAAAAAAATCTGCAGAACCCGTACCGATCCAGGAACAGGGTTCAAACGCGAGGTCTGCGTCCCCGACACTCCCAATCAATCCTGTATGCTCTATATATATCAGTATACCGGTCGAGAGAAAATATTGTGCGGCCCATTAACGCGCAAATCGCCAACCGCCGAAGGTCGTGCCAGGCAACTTGCCGGCACCAAATACCCCTGATTCGACTTATCAACTGGGTTTGATGCGGATCACCTTTGGCGCCTGCGCATCCATGAACATGTAGCACCTGCCAAGCAGCGCCTTTTTGCCGAGCTCATCGAACACATTCTGCCCCAGCGGCGTGATCAGCACCTCGCCCGTAGCCAGCCCATCCTGGTGGCGGGCCTCGATCTCTTGCCAATGCGCATTCGCAACGTCGGAAAGCACGACATTGAAGGCTGGATGATTGTAGCTGACCAGCACGTTGCCATCATCCATGTCGGACGGCTTCATGTCCGGGTGATAGTTGTAAATCATGGCAAGCGTCTGGATGGCGGCCATGGCTGCCGCCTCATCGGACAGGCCGGCTTCCGTCAGCACGCAGGTGCCGTTTTCAAGGATGGCAAAGTCACGGCCTCTGTCGAAGTAATAGCCGAACCGTTCCTCGATGCGATCGATGGGTTGTGAAAACGAGGGTCGCCATTTGGGCACCTGGGGCTTTGACACCTCAGCACCACCCGCCGGCGACACGACAAGCGACGACAAACCGCCTGTCAATACCTGCCGCCTGTTCATGGACTTGGTTCCTCGACAACCTGGCCACCAGTCTAGTCGCGGTTCGCGATTCCGCAACGCGCCGAAACGGGAAAGCTTCGCTCTCATCTTTTCCTTTATCGCTTTATGCGGTAGGTCTTGCCGTGCATCGGCGACATCGATGCGTCTGGGCTGGTGCATTCTGCGCGGCCTGTACTCTACGCGGGTGGGACAGCCACTCTTTGCCATGACAGCTCTATTCGAGGCGATGCGCCTGTCCGCCGAGGACAGCGAGGTTGGTCATCTTTTTTTCAGCGAAGGCGGTAAGATCCTGCTGCCACTCGGCAAATCGACAAATGCCATGACAGGTCAGGAGATGCTGGAGCGGCTGCTGTCGTCCCCGCATGATGACGATGGCGCGCTTGCCAACGACCTTCTCGGCGAGCTCGGCAAGACGGTGCCGTTGGAAAGCCTTCGTCTCCTGCTGACATCTGCCAATGCTGAGACGCGAGCGGCGGGTGCGTTTATTGCCACCTTTCAAAACCAGAACATAAGTTCGATGGTGGGTGAGCTGGCCGCGCTGCTTGGGGACAGCAACCCGCGCACGCGCTTCGATGCCGTGGAGTCTATCTTGCGATGCAGTACGCGGAACGATGGTCAGCATCTCGCGCAGGCGTTGTTTGCCCTTGATGATTATCACGATGGTGTACGCATGGGAGCCGTCAAATTTGTGCGCTTTGCAAAAGACTGGCAGTTAAAGCTTGCGCGTCAGCACGCCGCGTTGCTCAGGCCGCAAACGCCGTTTTCGGCGATCGCCGATATCTCCGGGCAATGGCGAGATGATGCATCAGGCATGATCCGTGCGATGCTCGACCATTCAGAGCCGGTAGTGCGCCGTTACGGCCTGGGGCTGGCCAGCCGGGCGAGGTTGGTCGTTGTTGACGCGTTCGTCGAATGGGCGCAGGCGTCCGCCGATCCTGAAATCAGCAAACTGGCAACCGACTGCATCGAGCACAACCAGATATCGCACCACGCCGTATGGCAATCATCATTGCCGGCAATCGCCTGAGGCACCGCTGATCTCGAGGTCAAGATAGCGACGTGACAGGACGTAGAGCCTGCCGAACTGATTCAAAGTAATGTCGTATGATGTTGTCGCGCACGATATTTGCGCCGAGCGTGGCGGTTCTTACCTTCTCCCCTTGTGGGGTGAGAAGCGGTCCGCGTGGCGGACGAAAAGCCAATTGCTTGGCTTTTCGAGCTTCGAACGCCCTGAGCCTGCGAAGGGCCGGGTGGTGGCCGATCCAACCTGCCGGGTCCCCGCCGCTCCGCAGCGTCCCGGCATTCGCCGGCCTTTCGTCGTGCCACTGGCACGACGATTCGCTTCGCGAACCAGCTGCTCACCCCACAAGGGGGGAAGGGAGAACCTCCTGCGCCGTCAAGAACCGCAACACCACGTCGCTCATGCCCAGCAGCGGCGTGAACGTCACGATGGTGATGCCGCCCGTCGCGTTGGTGCGGGTCAGGCCTTCGGAATAGATATCGAGCGGCGGCTCCTCGTCGAACCAGACGCCGTGCAGGGTTTCGCCCTGCCACTTTTCGCGGCCCTTCTCATAGCTCTTGAACGAAAGCACCGATTCATCGGCCTGCACGTCGCCGCCGCCGCCCCAGCGCACCACGATGCTGTCGAGCGCGCCCGGGGCGCCGCGGCCCATGGTCGTGTGCAGGATGGCGTTGGCCGGGATCATGCCGGTGCCCCATGCCGCCTGCTGCTGCGGCGGGCCGACCAGCACGCGCTGCGGGTTGTCGCGCGTGCCCTCGCCCGTCACGCCGGCAGCCCATAGCCTGACGGGGGTGTCGAAGGTCTTGCCCTGCCACCACGCGGGGTAGCGGCCGGTGAGATGCATGGCCCATTCGGCGCCGCCGGCCCTGGTCTTGCCGAGCTGGTTGCCGGCCATGAACAGACGTTCCCGGTTCTGCGCGCCGGCGGCGTGAAACTGCGCCTGCCTGGGATAAGGCCGGTAGGCGGCAAGCTGGTTAGTCCTGCGCCTGCGGTCCAGTTCCTGCAGCAGCGCCAGATAGTGGCGGCGCGTCTTCAGGCTGGTCGCCAAACGGCCCGAGGACGGCTTCGAAGCCACGGATGCGGCGGCGGATCTCGTCATCGCTCAGGGCTTCCAGATTGTCAGATGAAACATGCAAATCCTTGGCCAGATCCTTGGGCAGCACCGATTGCACGATCTTCAGATACTGGTCGGGCTTGTCGGCCCGGACCGCGGCAATCACGCCGGCGCCATGGGCGCGGAAATCGGCGCGAACCGCGTCGAGGAAATCATCGCCAAGCGTCTTCTTCGTCCGCTTCGGGCTGACAGCGGCGCCAGCAGGCGCTTTGCGGCCAGGGCGCGCACGCGGCGCCGTCCGGTCAGCCATGATCCGAAATCCCGGCGGGCTCGGCGGTGGCTGCCTGCTTCGCCGGCCTTGCCCGCTTGATCTTGCCGGACTTGATCTTGCCGGACTTGATCTTGCCAGACTTGCGCCGTGCCGATTTTGCCCTTGACCGTTTTGGGGCGGCCTTGCGGGCGGTATCGGCTGGCGCGTGGCGCTTTCCGGCAGACGCGGTTTTCAGGCTTGCCCTGGCAAGAGCGATCGCCTTTTCGCCGACGCCGTGCGCGCCGCGCGGAAAACCGAAGCCGCCGACGGCATCGACGGGACCGCCGCGAACCATGCCGATCAGCACACCCGGTACGACCGGCTCGATACGGCCGATGCGCGCCTGCGGGGCAGCGCCCTCGAACACGCCAATGGCGCTGACGACCTCGCGGCCCTCATCGTCGGTGATGATGGTGGCATAGCGGTTGGACATGGGGGCCTCGCGGATAAGGCAGAATGAACCGAGGATAGCGTTCCTTCACGCCCCCCTCTGTCCTGCCGGACATCTCCCCCTCAAGGGGGGAGATTGGCAGCTCCAGGGTCGCGACCAATTTGCAGCGCTGACGATTGGCGAAAGCAAGGCGGCAGTCCGATCTCCCCCCCGTGTGGGGGTTGAGGAGTGGTCCGCGCAGCGGACGGAAAGCCAATTGCTTGGCTTTCCGAACGACGAACGTCCGGCAGGCCAGAGGGGGGCTGTCCCGCCGACATCCGATATCCGCACGTTGTGGGCATCAGGAACACAAAACCCGCCTTGTGGGCGGGTCGGTGACGCCAATCAGCACCATGGACAAACTATAGCAAAGCTGCCCTCACCCGTCAATGCAAAAAAGGAAATAATTCCTACTTCGGTCAAAGCCGCGTCTTGGCGCGGCCGCGCATTGCGCAAGGGCAGCATCGATGGGATGCTGCGTCTCGTCGGAGAGCGCAATGAGCAATGTGACCAGTCACTATGGCAGCGGCGGCATCGTCGAGCGCATCCTGTCGGCTGTGCCGGACGCCAGGGCCGGCAGCCTCGCGGCCCAACAACTCTATCCGTTCGACCAGCTTCATGGCCGCGAGCTGATCGCCACGCAGGACCATGCCGCGCGTCTTGCGCCCTCCGCCGGCGATCGGGTTCTGGACATCGGCAGCGGCATTGGCGGCCCGGCCCGGTTCCTTGCCGAGACCTATGGGTGCAGCGTCGACGGCGTCGACCTGACGCAGGCATTCGTCGAGGCATCCCGCCGATTGACCGAGCTCTGCGGCCTCGGCGACAAAGTGCGTTTCCATGAGGCCGATGCGACAAGGCTGCCTTTTGCGGACGACACATTCGACGCGGCAATCTGCTTCTATGTCGGCATGAATATCGCTGACAAGGCGGCGGTCATTGGGCAAGCGTGGCGCGTGCTGAAGCCGAAAGCCAGGCTTGTCTGGACCGAGGCGGTGCTGGCGGACGGCGAGCCTTACTATCCCTTGCCTTGGGCGGTGTCGGCTGCAGTCAGCCATCTCGTCGACCGCGAAACCCTGAAGGTCTTGTTTGCTTCAGCCGGATTCCAGGTCGACGACGTCATCGACGAAACCGGCGATCACGTCGAGCTGGCGTTGAAACGGGCAAATTCCGGCATCGTGCCCTCGCCCGCCCAGCAGCAGGCCAATGCGATCGTGCTCGGCGCCGAGTTCGTGCAGCGGCGAAAAAACTACATAAGCAGCCTGAGCGAGGGAAAACTCGCGTCACTGGCCATCATCGCTTCCAAGCCGGCCTGAAACAAAAAACCCGCCTCGGCGGCGGGTTGGTGGCGCAAATCAGCACCATCGACAAATCATAGCATAGCTGCCCTCACCGGTCAAGATATGTCAGGAAAGAATTCCTACATCGACATCGATCGGAGACTCGGCGATGCTAGCGCTACCACATCCGGCGTCAAGTCATATGCATATGTTCTAAAGTGCCATGCCGTCGGCGGATGTTGTCTGATAATTTGCCCTTTGGCATCAAGGGGGCAAAAGAAGCCATGTCTGAGGACAAAATCCGAAATATAAATCTGACCGCCGACATCGTCGCGGCATTCGTGCGCAACAATTCTGTGCCCCCGGATAGCCTGCCGGCGTTGATCGAGAGCGTCAATGCAGCGCTCGCGGCCGTGGACAATCCCGTTGCTCCGCCGCAACCTGCGCCTGAGCCCGCGGTCAACCGCAAGCGCTCGGTAACGCCGAATTTCATTTACTGCCTGGAGGATGGCAAGAAGTTCAGGTCGCTGCGGCGTCATCTCGGCTCCGCCCATGGCATGACGCCGGAAGCCTATCGCGCCAAATGGGACCTGCCCGGTGACTATCCGATGACGGCGCCCAGCTACGCCGCCAAGCGCTCGGAGCTGGCAAAGGAGTTCGGGCTCGGCATCAGGACACCCGAGGCCCCGGCCGCCAAGGCGCCGGCCAAGAGCAAGACCAAGGCGTAAAGGCACGCCCCCTCCGTGCCGTACGCCTGCTGGAGGACGATCATGGTGGCCGGAGAGCCCAATGACGTTCGCGTGGAACGTGTCGACCGCCGCCAATGGGCGGTGCTGGTTGCCGAGAATGGCACGGTGACCCAGCATCTGTTCATGGCCCAGGAAGCGGCCGAGGAGTTTGCCGACGGCGAGCGGACAAGGCTCGGCCTTCCCGCCAGGCCGCCGGCGGCGGATCCGCTGGCCTGAACAGTCCTTCAACCGGCTGCAGGATACAAAACGCAGCCTTCGACAGGCCGTCTAGCGACTGGTCATTAGCTGGCTCTTATGGAATCATCACACTCCAACTCGGGGAAGAGCGGGATGGACAAACCAGCCATGGCATCCGTGTTCAGGATGCGGCAAGCGCCAGCCACTGTTTCGGGCGTTCGCAGCGTCGGCCAGGGCCAGGCCGATCCGGTCATCGGCAGAAGGCCGCTCGGCGACGCGATCCGCTTCGTCATCGACGTCGATCCCCATTACGACATCAGCGGTGTTTCGATCGCCTATGGCGACGGCTCGGCCCCTCGCCTCGGCAGCCGGGAGGTCAAGGCGCTGTGGGCCGAATATGGCCGCCGCTGGATGGAAGAGTAGCGCAGGCCATCAGCCGACGCCTATCGCTTGCATCCCCGTCCGGATCGTAACAGCGGCTCATGCGTTGAGCCTGAGCCAAATGGGAGCAACAGCCATGAACGTCGCCAATCTGCAACTCGAAGGCCTGCTGATGGCCGTCGCTTCGATCAATCAGGTGCTGGTGCGCAAGGGCCTGCTCACGGTCGAGGATATCGACATCGCGCTGCGCAAGGCCGAGGCCATCGAAACCGGCGAGGAGCGGTCCGACGGCATGTCGGAGTCCAACCGCGACGCCGTCAACTTTCCGATCAGACTGCTGGAACTGGCCAATCAATGCCAGCCGGAGGCGGACATGCCGTCCTTCTCGAAACTGGCCCGCATGGTCGGCCAGATGAAGGAACCCTACAACGACCAGATGTGAGGCGGTCTGCCGACGCGGGGCCTCACCCTCGGCCAAGTTTCGAGGCAAGCACGCTGCCCGGTCCATGCACGGCGGCAAACAGCAGGCCGGCGGCGAACGGGAAATGGGACATGAAGGCGCCGAACTCGGCCTGGTTGCCGGCCCAGTGCGACGGGCCGTGGAAGGCAAAGCCTAGGAAGACCACGTAGACGGCGGCGACCAGGGCGGCCGGCGTGAAGAACGCTCCGGTCAGCAAGGCGATCACCAGCAGCGTTTCGAGGATCGCGGCGCACCAGGCCAGAAACAGCGGGAACGGGAAGCCGGCGGCGGCGATGTAGCCGGCGGTCATGTTCATATCCATGAACTTGAAGGCTGCTCCCATCGCGAACATGGCGGCCAAGGTCAGGCGGGCGATGAGAATGGCCGCGGTCTGCCACGGCGATTGAACGGCTTCCATGATGTGCTCCAAAGGTTTGCAACGGGTTTCGCCCCAAGGACGGGCGCCACGCCGCCGATCCTACACCAGCCCGCGAAATTCTTTCGCGGCAAAGCCGGACCTCGCAAAAGGAGGCGCTTGCAATCCTCTTGCCGCGCGTGGCCGCTCAGAGCTTCGCCATCAGCTCCCGCCCCAACCGTTTCGGCGGCTCGGCGCGCAGCACCACATTGGTCGTCACCGCGCCGTAGCGGCCGATGGCATCGACGATGCTTTCGAGGTCGGGCGGCGACGGCACGACCACCTTGACCAGAAAACAATCCTCGCCGGTCACCCGCAGCACCTCGACCACTTCCGGCATGGCCGCGAATTTCTTCAGGCAGGTCTGGATGTGCTCATGCGTGGTGCGCAGGCGGATCATGGCCATGGTGCCGAGACCGAGGGCGGTGGGATCGATCGCGGCCCGGTAGCCGGCGATGATGCCGCGCTCCTCCAGCCGCTTCACCCGCTCCGACGTCGCGGGCTGGGACAGGCCGACGCGGCGGCCGAGTTCGGAAATGCCGATGCGGCCATCCTCCTGCATGATCTCGATGATTGCCATGTCGGTGGGGTCGAGCCGTGGCCGGTAATCGCCGTTTGCCATGAACACCTTCAATCCATCGGAATTCTTCATCGCTTTCCGATGATCTCTCATTCCGCGAACAAGGAGAAGCCCTAGGATTGGGACATCATCTGCGGCGAAGAAACAGGATTTTCCATGACCGACTTCATCATTCTGCCGGGCAGCGGCGGATCGGGCGAGGCCCACTGGCAGACACGCTGGCAACAGGCCGACCCGGCGATGCGCCGCTTCAGCCCGGCAAGCTGGGAGCTGCCGGATTTCGACGACTGGGTGGCGGCGCTGGACGTCGCGGTGTCACAGGCACAGACCCCGCCGGTGCTCGTCGCCCACAGTCTCAGCTGCCTGCTGGTCGCGCATTGGCAGGCGGTGTCGAGCCGTCGGATCGGCGGGGCGTTTCTGGTTGCGGTTCCCGACCCGGCCTCGCCGGTCTATCCCGCTTACGGAATTCCCTTCGCCGATACGCCGCGCGGGCCGCTTCGCTTCCCCTCGCTGATCGTGGCCAGCACCGACGATCCCTATGATCCGAACGGCTATGCCGGTGAGAAAGCCACACAATGGGGCAGCGAACTGCACATCGCCGGGCCGCTTGGTCACATCAACAGCAATAGCGGGCTGGGCGACTGGCCGGCGGGAATGGAGCTGCTGACGGCCTTCGTGAGAGACAGACAGGCCGACCACGCAATCGCACCGTAGGCGCCCGAAGCGTGCGCGCGGGCTTGCCCCGACTTGTCCCGCCAGCTATCTCTCGGGAGGGGCCTTTGTGAGGGAGCCTGCGAATGGTGTCCGTCCGATATCTGGTCCGCGATGTCGATCTGTCCATCGCGTTTTATACGAGCCATCTGGGCTTCGCGCTGAAGCAGCAATTCGGTCCGGCGATGGCCATCCTGACGCGCGGCGACCTCTCGCTCTGGCTCGCCGTCCCTTGGCGTCGGCAGCCAGGCCGATGCCGGACGGCCGGACACCCGAGCCGGGCGGATGGAACCGCTTCGTGCTCGAGGTCGAGCAATTGCCGTCAATCGTGACTAAGATGGTCGAGGCCGGCGTGCGGTTCCGCAACCAGATCGTCGAAGGTCCGGGCGGGCGACAGATTCTTTGTGAAGACCCGTCCGGCAACGTGATCGAGCTGTTCGAGCCCAGCTAGACTTCGGCCGTCGCCTCGGATTCGGCGCCGGGCTTTGCCTGGCCTTCCCACTGCCGCTCCGCCTCTGCTTTACGCTTCGGACAATCCTCGTAGTCATGCTCTCGCGAACCGCAATAGGAGCAGCATTTTGCCGGCGTGTCAGTTCGAAGCATTGTGGCCATGCACAAGAATGCACGAAAATTCATCCGGTTGCAGCAGCGTCCGCGACGTCGCTGCTCGGATGCGTGACCGCCAGCCTGGCGACGCCGCTCAATAGCCGCCGAGGATCGGCAGACTCTCGCCGGTGATGTAGCTTGAACATTGCGGCCAGGAACACATAGGCCGGCGCGATCTCCTCCGGCTGGGCCGGGCGCTTCACCGGGGTCTTGGCGCCGAACTGCGACACATCCGCCGCCTGCTTGTCGGACGCGAGACCAGCAGAAGGGTTGGCGGCAGACATTGCGCGCGGCGCGTATTCGTCCGGCCTATATCAAAGTTAAATGCGGATGCTGGGCGTGAGGTGGTAGGTGATCGCGATGGGGGGACTCTCAACGCGCTCGAGGTGTCCCATGGACGTTCGAAATCTGATTGCCAAACTGTCGGCCGCGGTACTGCACCGCCGCGCCGCGTCTTCGCCGATACTGTTCAGGCCGATCCGCAACTCGCTCGCCGACATCCCGTTGAAGCCGGCGCCGCGCCCGCCTTATCGTCCGCATCGGCCGATCTGGCCGGCAAGCAACATGTAGCTCGCCAGGCCTGCAACCAGTTTGTGATTTCCTCGTTTATGGCGATCCTGTTTTCAAGGAGGCAAGTGATGAGATCGATCCGGGCGAGACGCGAACGGTTTGGATGGTGAGCGCATGAGCCGTTTTCTGCCCCTGACGATCAGATTCGTGGACGGCAGCGCGATGACGGTGTCGTCGATCGCCGACGCCAGGAGGGCACTAGGCGGAACATGGAAGAACAAGCAGGCGGCGGCTTACAAGGCGGCCGACAGGCTGGTGGACGACGCGTTGAACGGCATTTGCCGCCCGGACATCGCCTTTGCCGCTTTCCAGAATGCCGCCGCCCAACAGGGCTTGCTGAAGCCGGCCAAGCCAAGTGCCGCCCTTGCCATGCTCGACGAATTGGCGTCGCTGGATGGGCATCGTTGAAAGACCGGCTGACGGATTGCCGGCGATGTCATGGCGAACGCCGGATGGCCTATCTCGGCTCGCGATTCATGCTGAGATAAGTCGGGTCGAACTCGGCGATTTCCACCAGCTGCTGCCAGTCCAGAATGGTCACCATGTAATTCGCCCAGCCGATCACACCGATCTTGCGCAGCGCGCCGATGACCCGGTTCATGTGGACCACCGAAAGCCCAAGCACATCGGCCAGTTCCGCCTGCGACAGGGGAAGCCGGAAACTCATGCCGTTGGTCTGCTTGACCACCTGGAGCCGGACGAACAGCTCGCACACCAGATGCGCCAGGTGCGACGTCTTGGACCGCCGGCCCATGGCCACGATCCATTCCCGGTGAATGGCGCCATCGACGAGCGTGTCCAGCCACAGCAAGCGGCTCAGATGAGGCGCCTGTTCGGTGATCGTCCTTAGCCGACTGTGGTCGGCGGCGATCACCCGGCATGGCGACAAAGCTATAATGCCATGGTCCATTGTTTTGAGCAGGAAGGCGTGCAAATCGACAAAATCGCCTGGTACCTGCAACGAGGTGAACTGGCGGCCGCCATCCTCCAGCACCTTGTAGCGCGCCGCCAGACCCTCGATGATGAGCGTGCTGTAGCCTGGCCTCGATCCCTCTGAAACGATGTCCTGACCGGTGGCAAAATCCATCTCGATGGTCATGGCGGCGGCCAGCAGCCCCTTTTCCTGCTCGGACAAAGCGTCATGCTGGCCAAGGTTGAGATAAAGCGGTTCTAGCATCGAGGATCCAGTTCGAGATTTCGTGGACATTCGTGGCCTAGCCAAACGCCGGAGATCGGGTGCGGTTGCAATCGGCCGGCACGGCGACGGCTCCTGGCAGGAAATCTGCTCAGGACACAGTCGCATGGAACCATGGGTGCGGGTTGGGATTTAATCCATGTCGCTCAAAAATGGCCCCGATTTTGAGACAACGACATGCATAAAAACACAGACCTGAAGCGCGTCGCCTGCATCCTTTCAACCGCGATGCGCCTTAGCGTTCTCACGCAGGGATCCTTGCACACATGGAACGGTTCTACTTCGACTTGTACAACGCTGAGACCCAGATTGACGAAGAGGGGCAGCTTTTTCCCAGCCGGGAGCGCGCGGGAGCCGAAGCGCTGCGCATATTGCACGATGTGGCGCGCGACGAGATTCCGGAGGGCGACCACCGGCGGATCACCGTCAAGATGCTGAACGAGAACAGGGAGCAGATATTCGAAGCGTCGCTGACCATGGCGTCGCTGTGGAGTTGAACTCGTCGACCCTGTCGAGGACTGTATGGAACCTCTTGCCCTCCCCTCTGTTTTCTAAGGAGGGGCCAGCGGCAGAAGCTGCCCGGCTGATTGACTGGAGGCATCTATGTCCTTGCAAAAGCTTCATCCCGAGCAGGTCGACGACACACGCAGGCTTGCCTATTCGACCTTTGCCCCGGCGCTGATCGGTTCGCTCAGCAAGCGTCTGGCGCGGTGTCAGGGCGTCAAGGAACTGGGCGCCCTGGAAAAGTCGCTCATCCGCCTGATCGAAGACTCTGATGTCGATGGGCCGCAAGCCGAGGCGATGAAAGAGTTCGCCATCGAGCTGGTGGTGTCGACGATATCGGAAGCCCGCGCTCACCCCGACACCAAGAGCGATGTCGAAGCCGTTGGCGAGCGCCGCGCCGAAGGCCGCTCCGAGAACCCGCAGACGCTCGAGGAGCAGTTGCAATCAGGCCTCGAAGACAGTTTTCCGGCCAGCGATCCGCCCGCCGTCGTCTCGACCGCCATTTCCGGCGGCTCGAAGGACCTTGTCGGTACAGATGAGGTGTTGCGCCGCAAGAAGGAGGCGGCGCAGCGAAAGCAGGAAAAGGCCGACGCCGGTTAGCCGGACAATTCGCGCGAGCCCGAGGCGATGAGAGCCGTCAGCCGAAGCGCTTTTCCGGCGACTGTCCGCTGGCCGGTGACTGTTCGCCGGCCCGCGCGACGATCGCCTCGAGCGGCTCCGGCCGGTGCAGCAGAAAACCCTGGCCATAGGCCACGCCCATGCCGCGCAGAATGTCGAGCGCTTCCTGCTGCTCGATCTTTTCGGCCACCACCGCGCAGCCGAGACTTTTGGCGATGCCCGCTATGGCCGAGACGATCTCGCGGTCGAAACGGCTTTCCGCGATATTCTCGATGAACGAGCCGTCGATCTTGATCTGATCGACCGGAAAGCGCCGCAAATATTCGAACGAGCTCATGCCGGCGCCGAAATCGTCGAGGCTGACGCGGCATTGCCGCTCGCGCGCCTTGCGCACGAACTGCTCGGCGGCGTCGAAATTGGTGACGGCCGCGGTCTCGGTGATCTCGAAACCGATGCCGGAATGCGGCGCCCCGGTCTCGGCGATGACGGCGTCGACGAAATCCCATAGCAGCGGATCGCTCAGCGTCTGCGCCGACAGGTTGAAGCCGAGCAAGATGGCGCCTGACCGCATCGCCGCGCCATGCTGCGAAAGCGCTGTCTTGATGATCCAGCGGTCCAGCCGCGAGGCAATGCCGAAGCGCTCGGCGACCGGAATGAATTCGTTGGGTGGGATCAGCTTGCCATTGCGCCCGGCAAGCCGCGCCAGCACCTCGACATGGCGGCTCTCCTGCCAGGGCTGGCCCAGAAGATGGATCTCCTGGCCGAACAGTTTCAGCCGCCCGTCATCCATGGCGTCGACAGTGTCGGCGGCGACACGCGCAGCGTTGAGGCCGCCGGAGCCCGACGCCGCATCGGCCGAAAACACCGCGAAGCGATTGCGCCCGGCCGCCTTGGCCGCATAGCAGGCGTCGTCGGCGCAGGCCAACGCATCGGCAACCGTGGTGGTGGTGTCCTCGACGAAGGCGATGCCGATGCTGGCCGCGAGTTTTCGCGAGGTCACCGGCAGTCCGAGGTCGGCGTCACGGACCGCCGCAAGGATGGCGCCGGCCAGCGCCTCGGCCTTGGCCGATTGGCAATTGGGCACCAGCAGCGCGAACTCGTCGCCACCGAGGCGCGCGGCACGCGCCGATGCCGGCAGGCAGCCCAGAATACCGGCGGCCACACCCTTCAGCGCCAGGTCGCCGGCGGCGTGGCCGGCGAAGTCGTTGAGCGCCTTGAAGTAGTCGAGATCGACGTAAAACACCGCCAGCGGCAAAGCCCGCTCGGTGGCGATGTGCACGGCCAGCAGCCGGTCGAAGGCGGCACGGTTCAACAGGCCCGTCAGCGCATCGTGGTGAGCGGCGTAGGCGAGTTCCCGCTCGCGTTTCTTGTCCTCGGTGATATCGCGCACGGTGCCGAGAATCTGGCCCGCTGTCTCAGGCGCCGCGATGAAGCGCACCAGCGATTCGACATGGCGGATTTCGCCGTCGCGCCTGACGATGCGGTATTGCGCGGCGACGACGCCGTCGGTCGAAAGCGGCGCCAGATGGGCGCGCTCTGCGGCATCCTTGTCGTCGGGGTGCAGATAGGAATGCCAGAGGTCGGCGGCCACCTCGTGGGTGTCGGCGACCAGGCCGAATATCTCCCTGGTGCGGGCGTCCCAATAGCTCTTGTTGGCGTCGATATCGTGATGCCAGATGCCGGTGCCGCTGGCCGCCAGCGCCAGGCGAAAGCGCACATTGACCCGCTCCAGTTCGGCTTCCGCCTCTTTCTGCCGGCTGATGTCGGTCTGCACGCCCATCAGCCTGACCGGCCTGCCCGTCTCGTCACGCTCGACAATGCCGCCGCGGTCCAGCACCCAGATCCAGTGGCCGTCCTTGTGCTTGAGGCGCAGCTCGGTCTCGATCGAGGCGGTCAGGCCGGAAATGTGCCGCTCGCCGCTGGCCAGCGCCCGCTGGCGGTCGTCGGGATGCGTCAGCTTCAGCCAGAGGTCGTCGCTGTTGGCAAGCTCGCCATCCTCATAACCCAGCATGTGCGACCAGGTCGGCGAATAGAAACAGTCGCCGCTCAAAATATCCCAGTCCCATACGC
This sequence comes from Mesorhizobium sp. M0016, assembly GCF_040324035.1. Classification (NCBI taxonomy): domain Bacteria; kingdom Pseudomonadati; phylum Pseudomonadota; class Alphaproteobacteria; order Hyphomicrobiales; family Phyllobacteriaceae; genus Mesorhizobium; species Mesorhizobium sp. M0016. The sequence continues at coordinate 71,492 of NZ_JAMYVM010000020.1, forward strand.
CGAGATGAGCGCGTTCGAGCGCAAGCGCCCAGAATTCGCCGTTGCGTATTTTCTCTTCAGCCATGCCCTGGTTTCGCTCACTCCGTCGCCGCCACTATGCACGCAAGCAGAGAAGAAACCGTTACCGGGTGCGCCGCGCCCACAGTGCGGACAAGGCCTGCAATCGTGCCGGACCATGCCGTAAGGCGTCATCATGCGATTGGGGCTCGTCATGCCATTGGCGCCCTGATTGGAACCGCCCTGCCCGGCCTTGGCTCGACGATCCTTATCGCGCGGCGGCGCGCATTGTCCTCGAGCAGGCCGCGCAGTTCCTCACGGCCGCGCGCGATGCGCGACATCAGCGTGCCGGCCGGAACGCCGAGCATCTCGGCGGCCTCGGCATAGGAGAAGCCCTCGATGGCGACCATGGTCAGCGCGGCACGGCGGTCCGGGCTGATCGCCTGCAGCGCGTCGATGATCTCGGGCGGGGCGACTTGCTCCTGTTGGTGGGGGGGTTCGGTTTGCGCCTCTCCCGCTTCGAGCGGCAGCATCGACGCCTCGCCACGCCGGTTCACCTTGCGCATCTGGTCGATGAACAGATGATGCATGATCGTGAACAGCCACTTTCGCGGGCTCTCTCCCGTCTGCCAGTTGTCCAGCCGCAGCAGCGCCCGCTCCAGGCAGTCCTGGACAAGATCGTCGGCGGAATCGCGGTCGCGCAGCAGCGAGCGTGCATAGCGGCGCAGGCGCGGGATTTCGTCGAGAATGGCTCTCTGCTTTTCGTCCATGACCTTTTGTCTTTGTGCATGCCGTTGCCGCAAAACCGCTGCGCCTGGATGAGGACAGCTTTGGCTGATCTGAAAAATTCCTCTGTTCATGCCTGTCGTCGGCTCCAAAACGCTGGGGCACTTTTGGGCGACAGGCATGACGCTCTCAGCTCAGCGCGGCGTGGCGTCGATGGTGACCCGGTCGGGATAGAAGGCGCCGTGGGCGCAAATCTCGGCCATCTCGTCGAAGGGCTGCTCATAGGCCCACATCGCATCGTTACCGGTTTCGCCCGCCGGCAGCACGTTCCAGTAGCTGGAGTCGCCCTTGTAGGGGCACAGCGTCGACCGCTCCGTCTTCCTGAGCTTGCGGAAGTCGATGTCCTCGAACGGGATGTAGAAGGAGAAGGGATGGGGCGGCTCGGTCACCATTTTGGCTTTTGCCGAGGAAGCGATGATGGTGCCGTTTGCAAACACGACGACACGCCCGTTGAAGGGCTCGACTGTGATCACCTTGCCCGGATTGCGCCTGAAGCCGGGTGACGGGTTCGCATGCTGATCCATGACTGCTCTCCTTGTCCGCTGGTGGTTCGATGCCGGTCGACGGCGTCAGCTCTCACTGGTCACTGATGGGCCGGCGACAGCGGTCACACGCGACAGCTTCTGGCGCTTTTCGAGCTGTGGCTTTTCATAGGTCTTCTTCATCGTTCTTCCTTTTCTGACGTCTGGCAGCCGGTCCGCGCGGCTGCCGGCCGTGGATCATGGCTCCAAGGGACAACAGGCGCATCTCCCGTCCGGCCGATGCGCCGCCGAAGGAAATCCGGGCCAGCGTGGCAAGAACGATTCGCATGTGTTTCGCCGCGATCCGACGGCGGTGGATTTATCTCAGCCGGGACGGCCATGCTTGGGCCGGGCGGAACACGGTTTTGGCGAATGCGGCCCTGTCAGCACGACCGCAAGGCTTGGACAGGCGCGAACAGCTACCGGCGCGGCTATGGCGATGGCTGCTTGGCGCCGGTGCACGCCGCGAAATATCGATAATAAAGGACGACAGGTGAGACTCTACAAAATCAAGATGATTTGCCGGATATTTTCGCCTTTTCGGCACGAGAAGCAAAATAAATTTTCGACATACGAACTTTCACTTCGGAAAAATGTCCATTTCATCTCTGTTAACCAAATATTAACCAAAATTATCCGATACATACCGAAGTTATTCGCTGTCGTAATCCGAATCTAAGTTGTAATAATGACATTACTGTATCGTTGATGTCTTGCGAAGCATGCAACGGAGGAGCTGTAGGAGTGAAATCCGGGTCAAGACTGTGTTGCGAGGAACGGTCTGCCCGACGGAGGAAACACGCATGAGATTGCTGAAATATGCGCTGCTGGCGGGAGCGTCGCTGCTTCCCATCCTGCCCGCGATCGCCGCGACCGCGACGGGCAGCATGAATGTCCGCATCACGATTACCGACGAATGCAAGGTGCAGACGGCGAGCGATCTCGATTTCGGCTCGCACGGTGTCATTGATGCGAATGTCGACCAGACCAGCACCATCAACGTGCAATGCACGACCGGCAAGTCCTACAATGTTGGTCTGAGCGCCGGAGCGGGCGCGGGCGCAACGGTTGCTGTTCGCAAGATGACCGGGCCGGCGTCGGCGACGATCGACTACACCATCTACAGGGAAAGCACCCGGACGCAGCTTTGGGGCACCACGATCCCCACCGACACGGTCGGCGGAACCGGCAACGGCGCCATTCAGCCGCTGACGGTCTACGGGCGTGTTCCACCGCAGACGACACCGGCGGCGGGCCTCTACACCGACACCGTTGCGATCACCATAACGTACTGACAATCGATACCAACACGAGGACGATCATGCGATCCATGCTTTCATGCATCGGAGCCACGGCTGTTCTGTTGCTGTGCGCCGGTCTCTCACAAGCCGCTTCGCTCAGGGTGGCGCCGACAGGTCTCGAGCTGATCTCGCCCGACGCCTCGGCGGTTCTCAACCTCAGCAACGATGACCCCAAGCGGCCGATCAATGTGCAGATACGCGTCTTCGCCTGGAGCCAGGCTGGCGGGATCGAGACGCTGACGCCGACTACCGACGTCGTCGCCAGCCCGCCATCGACCAAACTCGGACCCAATGCCCAATACGTGGTTCGCGTCGTGCGCGTCAGCAAGGCGCCGGTGCGGGCCGAGGAAAGCTACCGCGTCATCGTCGACGAGTTACCCGACCCGTCGCGCAAGAAGGCCGGTACGGTCGCGCTCGCGCTGCGCTATTCGGTCCCGGTGTTTTTCCGCGACGCCGATGCCGCCGCGCCGGCAGTCGCCTGGAGTGTTTCGCGCAAGGGCGGCAGTCTTGTGCTGACAGCCAGCAATACCGGTGAAAGTCGTCTCCGCTTGTCCAACCTATCCCTGACCCAGAACGGCAAAAAGCTCGGCAACCGAAACGGGCTCGTCGGTTATGTGCTGGGCGGCGCGACCATGCAGTGGCCGATCGGCAGCAGCAAATCCTTGTCCGCTGGCTCCGTGCTTTTGAAGGCACAGAGCGATCTTGGACCCTTCGATGCCAAAGTTGCCGTCAAGGGCAAGTAGCGTCGCTGTCATCGTCGCGGTTGCGACTTTCACACCTTGCTTGGCGGTGCGTTCGCAGGAATTTCCGGCCGTGACGAACCTCGAACAGCCGGCTTCCGTTTTGCCAGCGGGCCGCAGCCTCTATCTCGAGGTGTTCATCAACGACGTTTCGACCAAGCTGGTCGGCAATTTTATCGAGATGCCGGATGGTGGGCTGGCGGCGGCGCCCCAAGAGCTGAAGGAGGTCGGCCTGAAACCGCCGGAGGACATAGCCGACGCCGGCGGCCTGGTCAGGCTCGACCAGTTGGCCGACGTTTCGTTTCGGATCGATGAGGTAGCCCAGCGCCTCTACGTCACCGCCGCCAATGACAGCCGCGAGGCGCGCATGGTGGATCTCGGCTTGCGCTTGCAGGACCGGCCGGCGCCGCAATCGGGCTTGGGCGCGGTTCTCAACTATTCGCTGTTTGCCAGCTCCAACACATTGTTCGACAAGGACGTCGAGCTGTTCCAAGGCGTTTCCGGCGGCTTCGATGCGCGCGCGTTCAGCCCCTATGGAACGCTCAGCCAATCCTTCATCGCCGGCTATTCCGACGGCAGGCTGGGCGGCTTCACGCGGCTCAACACGACATGGAGCTATTCCGACCCCGACCGGCTGATGACCTACCGCGCCGGCGACTTCATCTCCGGTGGATTGTCGTGGACGCGTCCGATCTATCTCGGCGGCATCCAGGCGCAACGCAACTTCCACCTGCGATCGGACCTGGTGACGCTACCCCTGCCCTCCTTCGGCGGCACGGCGGCGGTGCCGTCGACGCTCGAGGTCTACACGCAGAACGTGCGCACCTATTCCGGCGACATCCAGCCCGGGCCGTTCCAGGTCACCAACCTGCCGGTGTTCACGGGCGCCGGACAGGCGCAGGTGGTGCTGCGCGACAGCCTCGGCCGCGAGACCACGGCCACCTTGCCGTTCTATGCCTCCAGCATGCTGCTGCGCCAGGGACTGCTCGACTTTTCCGTCGAGGCAGGGATGGCGCGGCGCAATTTCGGCATCTCCTCCGACGATTATGACGGCCGCGTCATGGGGGTCGCCAGCGCGCGTTACGGCGTGACCGACCGGCTGACATTGGAAGCCCATGCCGAGGGCGGCGCCGATCTGATCAATGGCGGCATAGGTGCTGCCTTCCCGCTCGGGGCATATGGCGCGGCTTCGCTGGCGGTCGCCGGCAGCCATCATGACCGGCGCACCGGCTCGCTGGTCGATGCCAGTGTCGAATTCGGCTATGACGGCTGGGCGATCAACGCCCACATGCAGCGGGCCTTTGGCGGCTATGAAGACATCGCCTCGGTGACGGCGGAGCCGGTTCTCGACCCCGACGACTTCACCCGTTTCAGCGCTGGCGTGCCGCGCTCGGTCGACCAGGTGACGCTCAGCGTGCCGATGCCGATCGATTTCTCCAGCCTCAACCTGTCCTATACGCATTTGAAGAGCGCCGAGGGCGAAAACAGCCAGATCGTCGGCCTGTCCTACAGCCAGGCGATCTTCAAGCGCAGCACGCTCTATGCCACCGCCTTCGCCGATCTCGACGACGACAGCAGCTATGGCGTGTTCGCCGGGATTTCGATCCCGTTCAACGACGAGATCTCGGCGTCGACAGGCGTCGAGCAAGGCCCTGAGGGCCTCAATGTCACTGCCGACCTCGCCAAATCGGAGCGGGCCGAGGACGGCAGCATCGGCTGGCGGCTGCGCACCTCGGAGGGCGAGGTCCCCAATCGTTCGGCAGCGGTCAGCTACCGCGCGCCGTTTGCGCGTTTCGAGGCCGGCGCCCAGCAATTCGACAAGGACTTTCGCGTGACCGGCCAGATGGACGGCGCCATTGCGGTTGCAGGCGGCGGGGTGTTCGCCACCAACCGCATCGACGATGCCTTTGCCGTCGTCGATGTCGGCACGCCTGATGTCGAGGTCTTGCATCAGAACCGGCCGGTAGGCAGGACCGACAGCAAAGGCCGCATCCTGGTCACCGGGCTCAACTCCTATGAGCTGAACACGGTCTCCATCGACCCGAAGAATCTACCAGTCGACGCGGATGTCCCGGCTACCAAGGAGACCGTCGTCCCAGCCGACCGCAACGGCGTCGTGCTGAAGTTCGGCGTGTCCGAGGCGGCGCAGGCCGCGCTGGTGACGCTGGTCGACTCGAGCGGAACGCCACTCGAAGCCGGACTCTCGGGACGCGTCGATGGCGGCACTGAAGACTTTGTCGTCGGCTATGACGGGCAGGCCTACATCAAGGGCCTCGGCAAGCAGAATTCAGTGCAGGTCGAGCGCGCTGACGGCGGTTCATGCCGGGCAGAGTTTCCCTTCGAGGCGGCGCGCGGCCGGCAAGTGGTGATCGGGAACGTGGTGTGCCAATGAGAGCTGGAGGAAAAATGCTGCGCGCCGTAATCATCGCCCTGCTGCTGGTGCTGCTCCCGTCGCTCGCCCGGGCGCAGAGCTGCAGTTACACCGTCACCAGTTTGAATTTCGGCCTCATCGACACGCTGTCGGGCACCGCGGCGACATCGACAGCCACCTTCACCGCGACTTGCAGCGGCAGTTTGCCATTGCTGCTGCCCGTCCTGGTCTGTCCGCATATTGCCGCCGGCACCGGCGGTGCAACCTCGGCGGCGGCCCGGCAGATGGCGAGCGGCGTCAACAGCCTCAACTATCAACTCTATTCGGACCCCGCAATGAGCGTTGTCTGGGGCACCTATAACTGGGCCTATGCCTCGCGCCCGCCACCGCTGCTGCTGAGCCCCAATCTCTTCGGCAACTCAATCGACACCCTGACGCTCTATGGCCGGGTTCCCGGCGGCCAGGCGACCGTTCCGCCGGGCACTTATCTGTCGACATTTTCGGGCGGGCAACTCGAGTTCCGCTCCCGGACAACCCTGTTGAGCAGCAGCTGCAACACCGGCGCGGGCAACTTGGGCGCCAGTCCGACCTTCACCATCAACGCCACGGTCGCGGCAAACTGCCTGGTCGCCACCCAGAACATCGATTTCGGCTCCAAGGGCGTGCTCGACGCCAATGCCGATGCCACCGGCCAGGTCTCGGTCACCTGCACGCCGTCGACCGCCTATACGGTTTCCCTGAATGGCGGCACGACAGGCGGCACGCCGACCAATCGCAAGATGTCGAAGGGCGGCGAGCGGGTCACCTACGGCCTCTACAAGGACGCCGCGCGCTCGCAGCCCTGGGGTGACGCCGGAACGCCGGGAAGCACGGTGGCCGGCACCGGAACCGGTACGGCCCAGGCGCTCACCGTCTATGGCCGCGTGCCGCCGCAGACGACGCCCTCGGCCGGCGTCTACACCGACACGGTGGTGGTGACCATCACCTATTGATCGCGGCCCGCCTCGCCGTTGGCCGGCGCCAGCCAGCGCGCGTAAATCTCGCCGACGATGCCGCGGCGAAAGACCAGCACGCAGATCATGAAGATCAGGCCGGTGGCGATGGTCACAGGGAAGCCTGAGGTGGCGAGGGTGTTTTCCAGGCCGACGACGAGGCCGGCGCCGACGACAGGACCGACCATGGTGCCGATGCCGCCGAGCAGCGTCATCAGGATCACCTCGCCCGACATCTGCCAGGTGACGTCGGTCAGCGTCGCGAACTGGAAGACGATCGCCTTGGTGGCGCCAGCAAGCCCGGCAAGGGCTGCCGACATGACGAAGGCGGCGAGCTTGTAGCGGCCGACCGAATAGCCCAGCGAGATGGCACGGTTCTCGTTCTCGCGGATCGAACGCAGGATCATGCCGAAGGGCGAGTTGACGATGCGCCAGACGGCGAAGACGCCGATGAGGAAGACGGCAAGCACGACGAAATACATGTTGAGCGTGACGTTGAGATCGACGATGCCGAACAGATGCCCGCGCGGCACGCCCTGTATGCCGTCCTCGCCTTCGGTGAACGGCGCCTGGACGCAGAAGAAATAAAACATCTGCGCCAGCGCCAGCGTGATCATCGAGAAATAGATGCCTTGCCGGCGGATGGCGAGGAAGCCCATGACCAGGCCGAGCACGGCCGCGCCGGCGGTGCCGAGCAGGATGCCGGCCTCGGGCGGCCAGCCCCATGCCTTGACGGCGTAGGCGCAGAAATAGGCGGCGGCGCCGTAGAAGGTGGCGTGGCCGAACGACAGCAGCCCAGTGTAGCCGAGCAGCAGGTTGAAGGCGCAGGCAAACAGCGCGAAGCACAGCATCTTCATCAGGAAGATCGGATAGACGAAGAAGGGCGCGGCTATCAGCGCCAGTATGGCCAATGCCAGCAATACCCGCTTAAGCCGCACGGAGGCGGCGGTGCGCTGGTCGTGAAGGGCTGCCTCGCTCATCTCAGGCGTCCCTTCCGAACAGGCCGGCGGGGCGCAGGAGCAGCACGATCGCCATGATGACGAAGACGACGAGGTTCGACGCCTCGGGATAGAACACCTTGGTCAGGCCCTCGGCGAGGCCGAGCATATAGCCGGTGACGATGGCCCCAAGAATCGAACCCATGCCGCCGACCACAACGACGGCAAAGACGACGATGATGATATCGGAGCCCATCAGCGGACTGACCTGGTAGACGGGCGCGGCGAGAATACCGGCAAGGCCGGCGAGCGCCGCGCCGAGCCCATAGGTGAGCGTCAGCAGCAGCGGCACGTTGACGCCGAAGGCCTGCACCAGCTCCGGATTCTCGGTCGCGGCGCGCAGATAGGAGCCGAGCCTGGTCTTTTCGATCAGGAGCCAGGTGCCGATGCAGATAATGAGCGAGGCCACCACCACCCAGCCGCGATAGTTGGGCAGGAACATGAAGCCGAGATTGGTGCCGCCGGCAAGCTGCGCCGGAACGGCATAAGGGTTGCCCGACACGCCGTAGTAGAAACGGAACACGCCTTCGATGACCAGCGCCAGGCCGAAGGTGAACAGCAGCCCGTAGAGCGGATCCAGGCGATAGAGCCGCGACAGCGCCACGCGCTCGACCGCCATGCCGAAGACGCCGACGATGAGCGGAACCAGGAGCAGCGCCGGCCAGTAGCCGATGCCGAGATGGACGAGCAGCAGGTAACCGATGAAGGCGCCGAGCATATAGAGTGCGCCATGGGCGAAATTGATAATCCGCAGCAGGCCGAAGATGACGGCCAGGCCGAGGCTCAGCATGGCGTAGAAGGAGCCGTTGATCAGCCCGACCAGCATCTGGCCGAGCAAGGCCTGGACGGGGATGCCGAAGATCATGGTCATGGCGCCGTCACCGAGGGTGTTGCAAGCGGGATGCGTCTGTGCGGCACGTACCCCCACCCGGACCTTCGGTCCGACCTCCCCACAAGGGGGAGGTAGGGCGGTGGCCCTCCACCCTCCCCCTTGTGGGGAGGGTCGCTGCGCAGCAGCGGGGTGGGGGTACTGCCGTGGGCTGTCGTCATCATACCCCCAACACCTCGTGCAGCTGTTGCGTGTGAGCGGCAAGCTCGCTTACGGCAAAACCCTCCACCACCTTGCCATGCTCCATCAGATAGAAGCGGTCGGCGATGCGCGCGGCGAAGCGGAAATTCTGCTCGACGAGCAGGATGGTCATGCCGCGCTTCTTCAAGGTTGCCAGCAGTTCGCCGATGCGCTGGACGATGACCGGCGCCAGGCCTTCGGTCGGTTCGTCGAGCAGCAGCATCTGCACGCCCGTCCGCAGGATGCGGGCGATGGCCAGCATCTGCTGTTCGCCGCCGGACAGTTTGGTGCCGGGGCTGTTGCGCCGCTCCTTGAGGTTGGGAAAGAGATCGAAGATCTCCTCGACGCTCATGCCGCCCTTGGCCACCACCGGCGGCAGGATCAGGTTCTCGTCGACGGTGAGCGTGGCGAAGATGCCGCGTTCCTCCGGCACGAAGCCGATGCCGCGATGGGCAACACGATGCAGCGGCAGGCGCATCAGGTCGCTGCCGTCGAAGGCGACGCTGCCGCTGCGCTTGCGGACCAGCCCCATAATGGCGCGCAGCGTTGTGGTCTTGCCGACACCGTTGCGGCCGAGCAGCGTCACGGTCTCACCGCGAAAAACGTCGAGGTTGACGCCATGCAGCGCATGGCCCTCGCCATACCAGGCGTGGAGATCGCGCGCGGCAAGCATCGGCTCACTCATGCTCGGTTCCCCTGCTCGGTCCCCATGTAGGCGACCCTGACGCGCTCATCGTTGCTCACCGTTGCGTAGTCGCCGGCGGCGAGCACCTGGCCGCGCTGCATGACGGTGATCCAGTCGCAAAGGTCGGCGACGACGGTGAGATTGTGCTCGACCATCAGCACGGCGCGGTCCGTTGCCAGCGAGCGGATGATGCCGGAAATGACGCCGACATCCTCGTGCCCCATGCCGGCCATCGGCTCGTCGAGCAGCAGCACTTTCGGGTCGAGCGCCAGCGTGGTGGCGATCTCGAGCACGCGCTTTCGGCCATAGGAGAGATCGCCGGCCGGACGAGCGACATCGTCGAGACCGACGACGGCAAGCAGTTCGCGCGCCCGTGGAGTCAGTTGGTCAAGCGCGGCCAGCGAGCGCCAGAACTGGAAGCCGAGCCCGCTCGGCCGCTGCAAGGCGACGCGGACATTGTCGAGCACGCTCAGATGCGGAAAGATCGCCGATATCTGGAACGAGCGGACGAGGCCCATGCGCGCCACCCTGGCCGGCGCGGTGCGGGTGATGTCGTTGCCCAACAGTTCGATCCTGCCGCTGCTCGGCTGCAGGAACTTGGTCAAGAGGTTGAAGATTGTCGTCTTGCCGGCGCCGTTCGGCCCGATCAGCGCATGGATCTGGCCGTGATGGACGTCGAGGTCGACATTGTTGACGGCGACGAAACCGGCAAAGTCGCGCCGCAGGCCGCGGGCGGAGAGCACCACCCGCGGCTTGATTTCGGCACCGTCCGGCTGGACGGCCACGGCTTGCGCCAGCGTCACTTGGTGACGAGCGGGCAGCCGCTGTCTTCAGCCTTGATGAAGGCCTTGTCGCCCGGAATGGTCGCAAGGTAGGTGTAGTAATCCCAGTCCTTCTTGCTCTCCTCGGGCTTCTTGACCTGGTAGAGATACATGTCGTGGACCATCGAGCCGTCGGCCTGTACCTTGCCGTTGGCGTTGATGATGTCGTCGACGGGCATTTCATGGAGTTGCTTGGCGACCGCCTCGGTCTCGTCGGTGCCGGCCTTGTCGATGGCCTTGAGATATTGCAGCACCGCCGAATAGGTGCCGGCCTGGATCATGTTGGGCATGCGGTTGGTGCGCTTGAAGAAGCGCCCGGCGAAGTCGCGACTCTTGTCGTCGCGGTCCCAGTAAAACCCTTCGGTGAGCACCACGCCCTGCGCCGCCTGCAGTCCGAGGCCGTGCACCTCGGCAAGCGTGAACAGAAGTGCTGCCAGCCGCTGGCCGCCGGCGACGATGCCGAACTCGGCCGCCTGCTTGATGGTATTGGAGGTGTCGAGGCCGGCATTGGCAAGGCCGATAACCTTGGCGCCGGAGGACTGCGCCTGCAGCAGGAAGGAGGAATAATCCGTCGATCCCAAGGGGTAACGCACCTCGCCCAGCACTTTGCCGCCGCTTGCCTCAACAACCTTTGAGGTCTGCTCCTTCAGCGAATAGCCGAAGGCATAGTCGACGGTGATGAAATACCAGCTGTCGCCGCCCTGCTGCACCAGCGCGCCGCCGGTGCCGACCGCCTGCGAGTGGGTATCGTAAGCCCAGTGGAAACCGTAGGGCGAGCATTGCTTGCCGGTCAGGTCGGCCGATGCCGCTCCGGTAACGATGTCGATCTTCTTCTTTTCCTTGGACAACCCCTGGACGGCGAGCGCCACCGAGGATGTCGTCAGTTCCATGATCGCGTCGACCTGCTCGGTGTCGTACCACTGGCGCGCAATGTTGGAGGCAATGTCGGGCTTGTTCTGGTGATCGGCGTTGACGATCTCGATCGGCGCGCCCTGCACCTTGCCGCCAAAATCCTCGACCGCCATCTTGGCGGCCTCGACCGACCATTTGCCGCCGAAATCGGCATAGACGCCCGACTGGTCGTTGAGGATGCCGATCTTGACCTTGCCGTCGGAAATTTCGCCGGCCGCCGCCGGCATCGCAGTCGCCGCAAGCAGCGCGGCTGAGACGAGATAGGATGCTTTCACAGGTGGTTCCTCCCTTGTGGCCGACGCTGGAAAACGCGGCGGCCTTGCAATGGTTCAACAGTTCCGTCCGGTTCTCGCTGAAATCCGGGCCAGCGCCCGCCACTTCTCCTCTTGGCAACCCCTCCGCCCTGGGTGCGCCGGGAACCGTAGCATCACATTTCGCGAGGCGAGAATGCTATTTTCGTAGCATGGCGTGCTAGCGCGGCCGCTACCAGTCGGGCTCAATTGGAGAGTCTTCGGAAAAGCCGCTCGGGCCAGGCAGAGAGAGCGTTGCGGCGGCAGCGTCCAGCAGTGCCCCCGGAAGCCCTTTGAGATGCTCGCTGTCCAGCGGAAGCGCAAGATAGCCCGTGGCAATGCGTGCAGCCGCTTCCGCCTGTTCACGATCTCTCACTGCCTTGACCGCAGACCGATCAGGCCGCGTGGCCAGCCAAGCCTTGTGCAGAGCGAACATTCGAGGGTCGACCGTCGGTATGCTTACGGGATAGCCACGCTCATCGATCGCCACAGCCTCCACCTTCGGGGCGTTGATGAGCCATTGCAGCCCCTCCATGGGTGCGCTGTCGAGGTCGTCGGCAAGCTGTGTAATCGAGGTAGTGGCGTTGTTCTTGAGGACATGTCTTGCCTGCGGACGGATCAGGTCGACCAGATAGCCATCACGGTTCGCTGCCCTGAAGGCCCGGGGCTGGAGCGGCTTGAAGGACCTGTCCACTTTACGCAACACGCCTATCAGGCCGGACTGGCTTACCCTCTCGCCGGTCACGAAGCTGATGCGACGTCGGGAATCGAAGAGCAGGTCGATGTCGCCGGTTGCCGTGAGACCGCTGGTGATCTGGACGCCCGCCAGAGCCTCGTAAGCGAACAGCGCATTCGTGCCGACGACCAGCAACTGCTTGCCCAGCAGGTCTGTTTCGGCGCACCGCCGCAATATCCGTGCGGCGATGGCCGGTACCCTGCCCAACCCCATTGCCACATTGACTTTCGCCAGGCCGTTCAGGCGATCGGCCAGACCTGCCAGCAGATCCTTGTTCTGCACCCTGCCCTCGGAAAACGCAGCGAACGCCTTCTCCGTCTGGCTGCTTTTCGGCCCGAGTGAATTCTCGACCTGCCGGACCTTCCGCAGCAGGTATTCAGCACTGCTGCGCTCAACCCAGCGCATGCTGCCTGCAAAGCGCCTTTGGCGCTGGTCATCAGCACGCTGCCAGGCCTCGTAGACCTGTTGCGTATCTATGAGTTGGCGCCGCTGCTCGCCGGTCAACTCTCTCAGCATCGTTTTCCACTCTTAAGCCAGGATCAAGTTAACATAGTGGAAAACTCTTAATTAACAATATTTTGCTATGTTTTTCCACTATCGCAGCTATCATCCACACGCCGAGTGGAAAATACCGTAAAAACAATAGGTTATGTCCGAGAAAGGGAGGCCAGAACCTCACACGCGGGTTTTTAGCTGCGCGCGCCATGGCAGCCGCTTGCCGTCGCCTCACCGCTTCTGCGGATAGATCGTCTCGCCGCGCTTCAGCATCTCGACAAAAGCCTCGATCTTCTTCCTGCGCCCCGCCTCCGTCTTCATGTTGTGCGTTCGAAACGCCAGCGCGAACCGGTTCTGGGCGGAAAGCTTTGCCAGCATCTCCTTCGCCTTCGGCTCGGCGTCGATGGCGGCCTGCAGATCGTCAGGGATCTTCATGTCCTTGCCTGAGGCATAGGCGCGGTCCCAGCGGCCGTCGGCCTTGGCCGCCTCGACCTGTTTCAGCCCGTGTTCGGTCATGCGGCCCTCCTCGACCAGGCGGGCGACATTGTCGATGTTGATCTTGCTCCAGATGCTCTTCTTGCCGCGCGGCGTGTAGCGCTGCAGAAAGCTCTTGTCGTCGAGCGGCTTGCGTATGGCGTCGATCCAGCCGAAGCACAGCGCCACGTCGATGGCCTGCTTCGGCGTGATCGAGGCGAGGCCCGAGCCGACCTTGTGGACCTTGATCCAGACCTCGCTCTCGCCGGCATGATTTTCGCGCAGCCAGGCGTAAAAACTGTCGGGATCGGGGAATTCATGAACCTTGTCGGGATCGACCTTGAACGGCGCCATCATCACCTCGTTGTTGCCGGGCCGGCTGTATCGGCTGTCGATGCCAGTTTCCGTCCGCGGCGTCGATACCCCCTAGCCTATTGCGAGCCGGCTTGCGCCCAAGCCGGCGCTCATGGCAGTTTCCCGGCTGGTCGAGCCGGGCAAGGCAGACTGCAATTCGGGGGAAATGCCATGCGATCGATGTTACTCGGCCTCATCCTTCTGCTGCCGGCCTCGGCGCTCGCCGAACCCATCGAAACCCAGAAGATCATCACCGCGCTGACCGGCGACTTCAATGGGGACGGCGCCGCCGATCTGGCGATGATCGTCGAGACCGAGCCCGAAGACGATACCATGGACATGCATTTCTTCCTGAGGGACAAAAAGTACAATTTTCTGAAACCCGCCGGCGTCGTGCATGAGCAGGTCTACGGCGAATGGAACGACTACGACCAGCCGCATTATGAGGGCTCCGGCATCGAACCGGAGTTGACCTTGCTGCCCAACGGCTCGATCAAGATCTATCTGCCGGGGCTGATCGGCCCCGGCGAGCGGACCGACATGACGCTGACCATCGCCTGGCGCAACGAGGCCTTCGTCGTCGCCGGCGTTGCCTATGACCATTACAAATACCAGTCCGTTGTCGTCTACAGCAGCTGCGACTACGACGTGCTGACCGGCAAGGGCAAAAGTATGCAGACGCAGGATGATGACAGCAAGGTGAACAGTATCGTGTCTGTCGAAGGCCAGGTCGTGCCCTTCGCGGAGTGGGACACGGGGACGCCTTTTAGGGTATGCGGGGATTGAGGGGGCAGCCAATCTCCCCCCTCGTGGGGGAGATGGCCGGCAAGGGGGCTGCTGTCCCGCCAACGCACCGGCCAGTGTCAGCCACGTTTATCCCGCGATCTTCACTGCAGATGCGGTTTCTTCAAAAAGCTGTTTCGGTCGGCGGATTTCACTCGCAGCCAAGTCTCACGACCGTCACGCACGACCCTGAGAGGAATCTCCGAACCCGCCGGATTCTGCCATAGCTTGCGGTAGAAATCGGCGAGACCGTCGACCTCGCCATCGCGCACGTCGGAGATGATGTCGCCCTGGCGCAGGCCGGCCTTGGCGGCGGGGCCGCCTTCCGCGACGCTCATCACCACGACCGCACCGTTCGACTCGGCCGAGAAGGCGCCGAGCCATGGGCGCGGCGGCTTCGCCACCTGGCCGCGCGTCAGCAGATCGTCGAGGATCGGGGTCAGAAGGTTGATCGGCACGACCATGTTGATGTCGGCGACCTCGCCGTTGCGGCTCATCTGCAAAAGCAGCGAACCGATGCCGAGCAGGCTGCCATCCTGGCCGATGAGCGCCGCGCCGCCCCAGGACGGATGCGCCGGGGCAATGAAGATCGCCTCGTCAAGCAGATATTCCCAATAGCCGGCGAATTCCTGCTTGGTGACGATGTGCGCCTTGACCGAGCGGCCGGTGCCGTCGGCAAAGACCACGGGGTCGCCGATCTTGGCCTTCGAGGCGTCGCCCAGCGCCACCGCCGGCAGGCCGAGCGGCGCCAGCGCCTGCACCAGGCCGAAGCCTGTCTCCTGGTCATAGGCCAGCGCATGTGCCGGCACGACGCGGCCGTCCTGGTCGGTCAGCCAGACCTCCTCGGCCTCGGTGATGAGATAGCCTATGGTGAGCACCAGCCCGTCGCCGCGGATAACGACGCCGCTGCCTTCCCGGCGCGTGCCCAGGGCATTGGCCGTGAAGGCATCGTCGGGAACCATGGCGCGCACGCCAACGACGGAGCGCAAGAGCGGGGAAACGGGATCGATGGGCATGCTTTCATCCTGGCAGATTATGCGTGGGCAGTATCCTCTATAGGTATGCCGCGCTGCACAGGGCGCAAGGGCTTAGGCAACAAGGCAATCATTTCAGAGGCTGGCGCTGCTCCTCATCCGCCTGCCGGCACCTTCTCCCCGTATAGCGACGGGGAGAAGGGAGATGGCCGCAACATCGGCGCTCTTGGCAACGCTGGCAATTGGGGAAATCAGTAGGCGACAGCGTCCTTCTCCCCGTCACTATACGGGGAGAAGTGCCCGGCAGGGCGATGAGGGGCGGCGCCGACATCGATAATAGTTCAACACAAGTTGAACCTTTCTGAATTGCACCTATGTGTTCCCGTATCTAGGTTCCGCCGACTTTTCCGCCATCAGTCTCGCGCCGTCGCGCAAGTCGTTTTCGCCCCGCCAAACCCAAGGAATTTCCCGCATGACCGAATACACCCCGCCGAAAGTCTGGAGCTGGAAGAAAGCCAATGGCGGCACGTTCGCCAGCATCAACCGGCCTATTGCCGGTCCGACGCATGACAAGGTGCTGCCGGTCGGCAAGCATCCGCTGCAGCTCTATTCGCTGGCGACGCCGAATGGGGTCAAAGTGACTGTCATGCTGGAGGAGCTTCTGGCGCTCGGCCACAAGGGCGCCGAATACGACGCTTGGCTGATCCGCATCAACGATGGCGACCAGTTCGGCTCGGGCTTTGTCGAGGTCAACCCCAACTCCAAGATCCCGGCGCTGCTCGACCGCAGCGGCAAGACGCCTGTCCGCGTCTTCGAGTCCGGCTCGATCCTGCTTTATCTCGCGGAAAAGTTCGGCGAGTTCCTGCCGACCGAACAGCCGGCGCGCGCGGAAACCTTGTCCTGGCTGTTCTGGCAGATGGGTTCGGCGCCCTATCTCGGCGGCGGCTTCGGCCATTTCTACGCCTATGCGCCGGAAAAGTTCGAATACGCCATCGACCGCTTCGCCATGGAGACCAAGCGCCAGCTCGACGTGCTCGACCGGCGGCTGGCCGAGACCGAATATCTCGGCGGCGCCTTCTATTCGATCGCCGACATGGCGGTATGGCCCTGGTATGGCGGCCTTGCGCTCGGCCGCATGTACAATGATTCCGCCGAGTTCCTGTCGGTGCAGGACTACGAGCACGTACAACGCTGGGCCAGGGCGATCGACGCCCGCCCGACCGTGCAACGCGGCCGCATGGTCAACCGCGCCTTCGGCGACCCCGCCATGCAACTGCACGAGCGCCACGACGCCAGCGATTTCGAGACGAAGACGCAGGACAAATTGGTGGTGGCGGAGTGACTTTTTTACCCTCCCCCTTGTGGGGAGGGTCGATCCGCAAAGCGGATCGGGGTGGGGGTCGGCGCCAAGCACCCCCACCCGACCTTCGGTCGACCTCCCCACAAGGGGGAGGTAGGGCGCCTAGCCCTTCATCAATTTCGCCAGCCTCGGCACGCCCTCACCCACGGCGCGTTCATCTGCGAGCGTAAAGCTCATCCGCATCGTGTTGCGTCCCGAACCGTCGGCGTAGAATGCGTTGCCCGGCACGAACGCCACGCGGGCTTCCTTGACCGAGCGGGCGAGCAGCGCCGTGGCATCCGAACCCTCAGGCAATGTCAGCCAGACGAACATGCCGCCTTCCGGTCGGCTCCAGCTGACGCCATCCTGCATTTCCGCTTCGAGTGCTGCAAGCAAGCCGTCGCGGCGCTGGCGGTAGGCGCCGATCAGCTTTTCCACCTGGCCGTCATACACGGCCTCGGAGACGCGGTGCATGACCAGCTGGTTGATCGACGGGCTGTGCAGGTCCGACGCCTGCTTCATCAGCACCAGCCGCTCGACGACACGGCGCGGCGCGCAGACCCAGCCGACGCGCATGCCCGGCGACAGGATTTTGGAGAACGAGCCGCAATAGAGCGTGCGGGCGTTTTCGATGCCGCCTGAGCGTTCGCAGTCGAACGCCAGCATCGGCGGCTGGCCCTCGCCGTCATAGCGCAGCGCGCGATAGGCGGCGTCCTCGATGACGGCAATGTCGAGCTCGCCGGCAAGGTCGAGCACCGCCTCGCGCTGCTGGCGGTTCAGCGTCTCGCCGGTCGGGTTGGCGAAATCGGGCACGAGATAGGCAAATTTCACCTTGCCGCCTGCAGCGGCAGCCGCCGCCTGGTAGGCGGCGGGCGTCATGTTGCCGCCATCCGGCGTCAGCC
Organism: Mesorhizobium sp. M0016; assembly: GCF_040324035.1. Lineage (NCBI taxonomy): Bacteria > Pseudomonadati > Pseudomonadota > Alphaproteobacteria > Hyphomicrobiales > Phyllobacteriaceae > Mesorhizobium > Mesorhizobium sp. M0016. The sequence continues at coordinate 89,032 of NZ_JAMYVM010000020.1, forward strand.
GGTGGTAGCGCGGCTCATAGGCGTTGAAGGCCTGCAACGCGCCGAGATAGGTCGGCCATGTCACGAGTGCTGTGTCGCCCGGCGACAGGAACAGCTTGCCGAGATAATCCAGCGCCTGCTGCGAGCCGGAGGTGATGAAGATGTTGTGCTCGTCGCAGGCGATGCCAAGCTTGCCCATCTGGCCCGCCAGCCATTTTCTGAGCGGCAGATAGCCTTCGGAGACCTGATACTGAAGTGCTGCGCTCGCCTCCGCGCCGCCCAGCACCGAGGCGTAAGCATCGGCGATGGCTTGCGCCGGAAACAAGGCCGGATCGGGGATGCCGCCGGCAAAGGAGATGATATCGGGCTGGTCGAGCAGTTTGAGCAGCTCGCGGATTTCCGACGCCTTCATGCGCGAGGCGCGCGACGCCAACAGGTCCATCAAACTCACGAGCCAACCTCCCGGGATACGGCATCTGGTCCAGCATAACCGTCCCGGCCATGCGAATTTAGGTCAATCTGGCTGACCTATTATCAGGCTCCCCCACCCGCGGGAATAGCCAGACCGTCATTCCGCGTGGCCCAGACGAAAAAGCAAACACATTTTGACCCCTGCACAGGGAAAATTGTTGCGCGCCGAGGGGCGCGGATGCAACCTCATTCCGAGCGGACCGGCATAAAAAGAAAAGCGGTCTCAACCAGGGGAGATAAAATGGCGCTTGAGCTCATCGGGCCGGATTCGGCCGCACCGGCACATGGTCGACCTTTGCCGCGCTGAACAGGCTGGGCCTTCCCAGCTACCACATGCAGGAAGTCATCCTCAACAAGGCCAACAAGGGCCATCTCGACTTCTGGCGCAAGGTGGCCAACAGCCCGCCCGGCAGCCAGCACGACTGGACCAGAGTCTTTGCCAACTACAAGGCGACGGTCGACAATCCGGGATGCTGCGTGTGGCGCGAATTGATGGCCGCCTATCCCGACGCCAAGGTGCTGCTCACCCTGCATCCGCGCGGCGCCGAGGCCTGGTACGACAGCACCATCGACACGATCCACTTCACCGAGACATTGTGGCAGTTCAAGGTGCTGGAATGGCTGACGCCGTTCGGCCGCAAATTCGGCGACATGTCGCACAGGCTGATCTGGGGCCGCACGCTTGCCGGCGTGATGGACGACCGCGCCAAGGCGGTGGCGCGCTACAACGCCTATACCGAGGAGGTGATAGCGGCCGTGCCGCGGGAGAAGCTTCTGGTGTTCAAGGTCAGCGATGGCTGGGCGCCGCTCTGCGGCTTCCTCGGCGTGGCGCTGCCCAACGAGCCTTTCCCCAACCTCAACGACCGCGAAAGCGTCAAGAAGATCATCCGCGACATCATCAACGGCAGCTACATCATGCTGGGGCTGTCGGTGGCGGCGGTGCTTGCGGTGATCGCGGCGCTGTGGTGGTGGCTGGGGTAGCCGCCGGACCATCAGGGTACCGCTACTTGCGCGTGATCCAGCCGAGGAGATCCGGCTCGACGTCTTCGTGGTCGGTCAGGTCGCGAACCAGGGAAGCGGCGAGCGCGCGCCACCGCTTTTCCGGGACATTGTCTTCCATCACCGATTTGATGAAGGCGGCGCGCAGGATGGCGCAATCGAAGGCGGATACATCGAAAAGCAGTTCTGCCATTTCGGTTTTCCCCGTTCACATCGGGCGGGCGGGCCTGTCGAAGCCTCAGGCGCCAGCGCCCCATATACATGGTCGACGACAGCAGATTCATACTCTTGCCGAACCAAGGTTCAACACAATTCGATTGTACGGTTTTTACCAAGCGATTGCGGTTCGTTGCCCGCTTTTGCGCCGATGCTAGATTTGCCGGGCGGCCTCTCCCCAGATGGCCGCAAATGGCCGGCGCGGCTCTGGCAACATGCTTTCACCGGCATTCGCGTCGGCCATTTCCAGCCCTGCCAGGCTCAGCCCAGCAGGCGTTCGTATTCGGCCTCGGCCTGGCCGTAGAAGCCGTCGGCGACGGCGATCAGGCCATCCCGGTCGCGGATGACGATCTCGCCGCGCCGCGACCGGATCAGGCCGCGCCCTTCCAGGATCTGCAGGCCGATGGTGACGCCCGGACGCCTGACGCCGAGCATGACCGACAGGAACTCATGCGTGATCTGGATCTGATGGCCGACCAACCTGTCGTCACACATCAGGAGCCATCTGGCCAGCCGATCCTCGAGCTTGGCGCGGGCATTGCTCAGCGCAGTGGATTTGGTCTGGCCGTGCAGATAATGGGCATAGCGCAGCAGGAAGGCGCGAAGCGTCGGGCTTTTCTGCAACGCTGCCTTGAACGGCTCGGAATCGATGCACACCGCCTCGCCCGGCATCTGCATGTAGCAATCATGGGGCGCCCAGTCGGCGCCCATCACCAGAGCGGAGCCCGACATGCCTTCGTGGCCGATGATGCCGACCTCGGTGTCCAGGCCCGGCCGGTTCCTCGCCACCACCGAGGCCAGGCCGCTTTCCAGGAAGCATACCGAGGCGACCGGCTCGCCCGCCATTTCGAGCGGGGCTTTGAGATCGAGCACACGATGGTGCAAATGCGGCGCAAGCAGTGCGAAGTCGGCCGGGTTCATGCGGCGCAAAAGGCCGCTTTTCTCCTTGCTGACCGACTGGTCCATCGCTCTCTCCCCAAGGGCAAGAGCACATGTCATCTCCCAGCCGTCGGCGCCCTGCCCAAATGCAAACGGTCATTGGACGATAGCTGACTCGGATTCAGCCATTGTACTTCGTACAAAACCGACAAATCAGGGGCGACGCCCCATGGATCAATCCAGCAGCTTTCCTGGATCAGCGCTTCGGGCGGTCAGCCGCAACCATGCGCGCTTCGCGCACGATGGACGAGCGATCGTTGCCGATCAGCGATGCGATCTCTTGTATCTGCTGCTCGGAGGCCCCGGTTTCCCGCGCCAAGGCCGCGAGCGCCTCGGCGCTCAGACCGGACTGTCTCGGTTGCTCCGCCATGGCTCCAATGCCTCCTGTCGGGGCAGGAGTGCGATGGTCGCTCCCAAGCGTCAGCGCCCATTGATGTGGCCGACGATGCTGCACTGTACGCTTCCGAACAATCGATGGCGAGCGATATATTAGCGACGCTGGATGCGGCCCTAGAACGGCAGCCTTATCTCATCGATCGACCTCGACTCCGTCCAGCCAATGTCCTTCTGGATCTCCGTCGGCAGCGCATTCAGTGCGCGCACGGTCTTCCTGTGCTTGCTGGCGCGCGCCAGGGCAGCGCGAATTCTGCTGAGACTTTCAAACATCGGTTACCTCCATGCAGCAGCAGAGCGCTGCCTTAGGCCCGCTCTTGCACGGCCTCTGTAACCGATCGATTGCGCGGCAACGGTGAAGCGCTTCACAAACCGATGCCGGCCAGAAACATTTGTATACAAATTAGTTGCGCTCCCGCGGTGGCGTGATCCGACCTATGGCAGGGCGATCGCATATGGCGCTCCCTCGGGTTCGGCGACCCACCTACCCTTCGTCGGCGCAAGGCGATCACATATGAGTTCTTACGAAGAGGACCCCCACCCTAACCCTCCCCACAAGGGGGAGGGAACGCTGCCGCAAGCCACCCATTCTGGCGTGGAACCTAGGCGATTTGCGGCGATCAGCGCCTACCAAGTCTCCCTCCCCCTTGTGGGGAGGGATTAAGGGTGGGGGTATTCGCTGGCGCCGCCTTATGCGATTGCCCTGCCCTCCTCCGCGCCATCGCCGGCATCGGCGTCCGCCAGCCTCGCCTATGGACGAATCCCATCATGCGCAATAAGGATGGGGTCTGCCGTGGCGCTTTCGCGCCGGGGCAGGCGACGTTCGTTCAATGACGCTGCGCCGGGCGCCTTTGACGCCCCGCAAAAGTGTCGATACCGGGGGATCTGGTCATGACCGACAACAAGCCGACCGTAGACGTTACCAAGGACTGGCAGGCAACGCAGGGCCAGAAGTCCGGCGCCACGCGGCTGCGCCTGTTCGCCGTGCTGTCGTGGGTCATCGCCATTGGCGGCGAGATCGCCGGGGTCGTCTTGCTCTACAAGCACAAGTTCGACCAGGGCAACCTGCCGCTGCTGATCGGCATCCTGGTCGGGATCGCGATATTCGCCATCGTCGGCAGCCTGCTCTGGAAGGCGGCCAACCGGAAGGACCCGGCCCGCGAATCCGACACGTTCAGGTTCTTTGTCCAGAACCAGCTCGGCGCGATCATCACGCTGATTGCCTTCCTTCCGCTGGTTCTCTTGATCCTCAACGACAAGAACATGGACCCGAAGAGCAAGAAGGTGGCCGGCGGTATCGGCGCCGTGCTGGCCGTGCTGGCGACGCTGATCGGGGTCAGCTACCAGCCGCCATCGGTCGAGCAGTACACGCAGGACATGAACACCTGCGCGGAACAGATCAAGGCGGGGCAGCCGACCACGGCCTGTTCGCCCGAGGTCGCCGCCCAGGCGCAGGCGATCGCCACCGACTCCACCACGGTGGCCGCGGCGACGAAGGACGCGGCACACCCCAATGGCCAGGATATCGTCTACTGGATCGCGCCGGAAAACGGCGCCGCGAAGTCCGACACCGAGCATGTCTTCCACCTCTGCGCGGCCGTCAGCCCGCTGAAGGACAAGACCGTCAACAGCGGCACCGTGACGGAAGCCTACGCCCAGAACGCCATCCGCATCACCAAGCAGATCGAGATGGAACAGAAGCAGTGCGGGTTCACGACCACGCCGTGAATGAGGCTGCGGGCTGGCGTGGCCGATTGGGTGCGCCAAACTGGTGGTCCACATCATAGTTGTCCGTCAGTGGCGTGCGGTCCCTCGTGGCGCGAAGGCTTACATGGCGGGACTAGACGCAACGTAAGCGGCTGGGGCACGCCAAATCCCTGGCAGGGGCACGACGAAAATTGAATGTCGCATTTGGGCCGCTTCCTGCCTGTCCGGTTTCGGGTGGTAGCATTCGGAAAGCGGACACACTCGTTGACTGGCGCGACAGCTAAATCCCGTTTGCCGGACACGGCGAGGATGCCGAGGGCCTCTCGGATATCGATGTGATGAAGCCTTTCGCGTTCGTGTCGACAGGATTCAATGGATCTCGGCCGGCGGTGACAACCAGGGCGCACAACATGGCCATCGTGCGGAACTCCCGTCGCCAGTTATGTCGCCGAGCCGATGCGCCCCACGCCCGCCCTCTAGACCGAGGACAGCCCCGAGACCAAGACACGGAAGGCCGTACCCAACCCGCGGAATGAGAGTCTGATCAACCGTCGTCTCTGAGCTCCACCCCCCAGCCCTGTGCAGCTTCAGCCGATCCGACTGCATGGCAAACCTGCCAAGCAGGCGAGCCTTCTTGCCTTCAACCTTGACAGGGAACATGAGAGACTAGTCGCTCAGCTTTCCGCCACGGTGTCCCATCGTCATCTTGGATGCGTACATCGTCGGTGAACGCTTGCCTGGAAGGTTCGCCTCGAGGACGATCTGTTCGACAAAGCCCTGGTTCATCTCCAACTCCACGCATTCGTCGAGCTTATCGACGAGCCAAACCGCGTAGCCTTCAGGTTCCTTGGCGTCAAATTCCGAATCGTCCGCCGGAATCTTGGGTTCCGGAAACGCCGGGATGATCATTATCTTGGGCTTTGGCAAATCGTAGGTATGTCCCTCATAGGCATAACCGACAATTATCCCGCACGATGTTTTCTGTTCTGGAGATGATCCGAGCATGAAGGTACTGCCTACCGTTGAAAGGACCGCAGCGCCAAAATTCTTCAGGTCGATCTTGAAATGGTAGGAGACTCTGATTGGTATTTTTGGAAATGGGATATTTCCATTTATTATATCTTGGCGGCCTTTGTTGCTGTCATACTTCTTCAATACTTCAAGTGCGTTGACATGTTGCTCGTCGGTGATAGGTTCCCCAGGCGCGGTTTCGACATACATGCCGGTGTCACCAAAGGGTGCTGGCGCACCGGGCACGCTGAGTCCAATTTCCGCCCCCAAGCCATAGAGCCTAACCTGTGTTGCGTTGTAAGCGCCTGACGGAAAGGTTAGTGTCGGTCGGTGATAGTCGTCGCTCATTTTCCTCGCTCCTTTTTGCTGCATCCTTCAGTTCACAAGATCTCCCGCCAGCTGAAGTTCTCATCGAATTTTTCCGCGAGCATCGGCGCGACGCGATCGCTGGAGTCCACCACCAACGCCGCGGCCTTTTCGAACGACAGGTCGTCCGCATCGAGGCGTGGCCATGCCTGAGCAAGTGCGAGAGCCACCTCGTCCCTTGCTCTGATCAGCATGCTCTTGAACATGAAGGGCCGAGCGCGGAAGGCGCGGGACGTGAAATCCGAAATGCGCTGCATGTCGGATTGGTCGACATCCTTAATATCGATCCCCAGCAGCCGCTCGTCGGCCAACCCCTCGTGCACCAGTGCCGCGTGGTAGACGTGGACGATCGTGTCGAACACAGCCCCCGTGAATGGCCGTGACCTGTCATGGATTTCCGCCGTCACCTCCGACATGCGGCGTGCGTTGCTGGCGAGGCGGATCTGCCGATCGCCAGTCAGCTCGGCAATCCGGTTCAACTCATTGAGAACAAGCAGGTTGCCATTGCAGTGCCGCAGCAGCCGGTCCATGCCGCTGTCGAAATTCAGGAAGGACAAGAGCGAGACCAGATCCGAGCTGGCTTCGTGGAACGGTCCGAAATCGCCTTGAGTCAGGCCGCCAGTTGGTGTCCCGAACAGCGAAAACAAGATTGCGTGGCCGACCTCATGTGCGATCACATCGAAGTTGAGCGCATAGGGATAGTTGCCTCCGTCGATGCCGCGCTCTCGGCCGAGTTCCAGATAGCCATAGCCCGATTGCGCATTCTCCCAGTCGACGAAGGGGATGATTTCGAGCCGCTCGAACGTCTCGGCGAAATACCAGACAATCGGTTTGCCGAGGTAGCTTTCCCAGATGTCCAGCACGCGGCTGACCGAGGCGAAAGCGTGCGCAGAAAGGAACTGCCGCGAGGTCAAGGAAAGCTGATCGAAATGGCCGTCAAAGCCAGCCTGTGCAGGTGGAAAGGTTTCGCCGACAAACGGTGGCAGATAAGGGTAGTCATAAGGCTCCTTGTCGAGGAGCGGATCGCGAACGTAGATGCGGTGATCTTCCGGGCCGGAGCGGATCAGATCGGGTGGAGTAGAAATCCATACTGTTTCGGGTGTTCCGTAACCCGAAAGGTGAGGGACCTGCGGGTAGACCAGGAACCGCGTACCCAGCACACCTTGCGCAACGGCACGATCGACCGCGTCCAATTGCTTGGCCCCCTCTGACGATGCCACGCTATCACGGTGCTTACGTTACGTAAATCGTCGGCCGCCAAGAGGTCAGGGCCTATAGCGCCAGCCCCGCATCATCCATATCCTTGGAGAAGGCCGTGGTTAGCTGTAATTCCGGCACGGGGTATGCTTTTTCAAATGCTTGCTCTCGCAAAAGTTCGAGTGCCCGCAGGGCATCTTGCTTTTTTTGCTGGACGAAAGCGGCGCCGAGCTCCCTGCACAAGATCTCGACGTCGTCCTTGCCGTCGTGCGCATCCCGGACCATCCGTGCCAGGGTGCGATCGCGAAAATTGACGGCCTGTGCCGCACCCTCGAGCCTCGCCTGCTGTTCGGGTGAAATCACGCCGCGCCGGCAAGCAGCACGAAGGGTCCGGCGCAGGTCAATCAGCGCATGCGTCAATTGAGCGAAATTCACCTCGGCCGGTCCATGCAATACCGCTACTGCGTCGTCGGGTGCAAAGGCGCAGCGGCGATACCATCGGTAGATAAGCCCGACGCCTTGCATATGGGGGAACAGCTCGGCTGCTCGAAGGGCACCCATGCTGGCCGCGCCGACGACATGAATGCCGCGGCTGAGGGCCCACAGGATTTCCTTGTGCCGAACCGCCGGCTCGGTCTGAAAACCGCCATCTATGAGAAGGATCGCACTCGGGTCGAAATGCTGCACGGCCGAAACGATCGAGCCTTGCACGGCCGGGGGAAGGCATACCGCATCGACGACCTTCAACGCGTCGGAATGGGACACGGTAGGGCCAGTGAAGACGAGTTTCGGGCGCATAATCCCTACCCCTGCAAGAGCGGCTGCAAGGCAGGGATGACAATCCTGACAACCGACAGGGCGTCGAACGGTTTCGTTCCCACCCGGATTAGGTGAACCGCATCGAACCCTCTCTCTTCGAGAATTGCCAAGAGGACCGACAGCCCGTCCGACGCCGTGTTGAACTTCTGCTCGGCGAACGCGCCGAAATCCACGCTGCGCGGGCCGTCGCGGAGGAGCCGGCGATGCGCTGCAATCACCTGCCGATCGGGGTATTTCGGATAGGACGCGCGCGTCAGGTCATCGCGCGCGCCCGAGATCGCCGCCAGACGGGCCTGGGCCGCTTCGTAGATGGCGTGCGCCGCCGCGCCGGCAGGACTGAAACCGGCGGCCGAGCCATCAGCCGGGTGATCCAAAAGGACCGTTTCCGTCGGTTCGTCTTCCAGCAGATGGCACCACACCACCGGTATGCCCAACGGCGACAAAGCCTGCCAAAGGCCGACCAGCACGTTCTTGGCCGCCAAAGTTTCCAGGAGATCGCGGAGCGACGGATCATCGATCGTCTCGGGATCGATGCGTTGACGGTGGAAAAACCCGTGGGTCCGGTATGCCGTGGCGATCGCGTCGCGTTCGATGCATTCAAGCATGCCATGAACGATGGCATCCGGCTCATCGAAGCCTGCTGCCAAACCGCTCGTCGATGCCGCGAAAATGCCGTCATGGGGCAGCGACGGCAACACATAGGCGGTGTGCACGAGCTCGAACGGGACCAGGTCGCGGCTGCCGGTAAGAAGATTGTCTGCGGCTACCCACGCGGTCTCCCTGCCGCGCCATCCCGGCGCGGTGCCCCCTTGGAGATACCTTTCGAAACGATCTGGCGGGATGCCCAATTGATCGGCGCAGCCGACGACTGGTTCGAAATTCGCCACCTGCTCTGCAAAGAAGCTCTCGGCCGATTCCAGCATGGCCGATATCCCGGCTTGCACCAGGGTGGCGCCCTTGCCTTGCGCGACCGCGTTGGAGAGCGAGAAAGGTCTTGTCACCTGCACGACCGGGATACCAAGCTGGTCGAGCCCGGTGATGTCGGCGATCCGCGTGATGCCCAGGCCTTCGCGCATCTTCATCAGCCTCGCCAGCGCCTCGTCGGGCGGCGGACCAAGGCGTTGATATCGCTCCAGCATCGCGGATGCTCTTGCAGGGCCCGCTAGTGCCGAACGGCCGATTCGGGATTGACGATCAGCGCGGCGCCCGGCTCGAGAGCGGATTTCGCACGTTCGACCCGATCGCGATAGCGCGACGACAGTTCAGGCGACAGGCCTGATGATTGAAGGGTCTCGTATGTACTGACGAGGAAAGGCACGGCACTTTGCTCCGCGGCTATGGCGATGCTCTTTTCGAGGGCAGCGATTACGTCCGCCTCCGCATCGCCCTGGAGAAGAAGTAGCTCCGCCCTTCGCCTGTAGAGCTCTGCCAGCCAGAAGCGGCTGCCGCCGGCCTCGGCCTGCGCCACAGCCGAGCCCAGCAACGCGAGCGCCTCATCGACCTCGGCAGTTCGTGTCAAAAGCTCTGCCAGCATGCCGCAATAGACCGGTTCGTCCTCAGGCGTCTGGAACTCGCCATGGAGGCCAAGGCCTTGCCGCATTTTCTCCCTGCCGCTCTCGACCTGGCCGGCGTTGCCGTCGCACCAGCCTTCGAAGATTTGCGCTGCGGCGGCGAGAGCGGGCATATAATGGCGCTCCGTCAAGTGGCGCAGATCCGCTATCACGCTTCGTAACCTCGAAAAATCTCGGCGATAGCAATGCAGCATCGCCTCGTTGAGATAGGCATGTGCGATGCTGCCGGCATGTCCGGTTTGCTGCGCCCAGCTCCTAGCTTCGGACATCGAATGGATCGCGCTTGCCGGCTTTCCGACAAACCAAAGCGACAAGGCGCGGTGGGCGAGCCCGCAGACCCTCGCGTCATGCCCGCCGAACAACGCAGCATTGGCTTTGCCCTGGCCGTGCTCATAGAGCGAAAGTCCTGCGTCGACTGCCGCGATGCAGCGGTCGTGGCGGCCAAGATTGAAGTCGATTGCCCACACGCAATGCCTGGCCTGGAGTTGCACTTCGGCATCCTCGACATCCCTGAGATCGCTGAGCACCACTTCCGCGCGCTCGCCGTCCATGACGGTATCCGTGAACCACCAGCCCCAGTAGATCGGGAACCACTTGGCCCGCTCGGCCACCGGCCGCCGCCGGGCTATCACCACGCCGTCCTCGTACAATTTGCGGGCGGGCCCCGAGTTCGGACCTTCGACAGCGGTCAGGATGGGACCGAGCACGATCATGGCCGATAGCCGCAGCGCGTCTCGCCTGTCGGCTGCCGCAACGTGCTCGCAGAGCGCCAATGCATGCTCGAGTATCTGCCTCGCTTCCGCCATTGCCGAGCGCGACGAGCTTTCCGTGCCTGCGATCACGAACTGAGCGATCGCGTCCTCCATAAGGCCTGCGCGCTCGGCGTGCTCGGCGACCTCGGCGGTGCTCAGCCACCCGGCCAGGTTTCGGTTGCGGCTCACCGCGGCAAACAGGTGGCGATGCAAGGCCTGCCGTTTCTTGCGCAGCGTTGCGTTGTAGATCGTCTCCTGGATAAGCGCATGGCGCACGCCATAGACCGGAACGCCAAAAGGCCGCACGCGGATCAGGAACCCGGCCTCGCTCAGTGAATCCAGCGCGTTTGCGATGATTTCGTCGTCGAGCTCCGGCAACAACGCGCGCAACAATTCCTGATTGAAACGATTGCCCGCGACGGCCGCGGCGCGCGCGACTTCGCGTGCCGGCCCTAGCGTTTCGAGCCTGGCCTCGATCACGCTTTCAAACACCGAGGCATGACTACGCGTCGCGGTCTGCGCCAGCCGATCCGTTGCCGAGGCCGCGTTCTCGGCCATCCACTGGCAGATTTCTTCGATGAACAGCGGGACGCCTCCGGTCACGCGTTCCACCACGTCGAGCAATTCCGGGGAAGTTGAAGGCTTGCCTTGCGGCCACATGGCCGCGATCGCCAGCCGCGTTTGCTCGCGGTTGAGCGGCTTTAGCGAGATATGCCTTGGATTCGATGCTGCCAGCCAGCTCCCGGATTCAGGGCGCGTGGTCACGATGACAAGCGCCCGGAAGTGACGGGCCGACTGTGCAAGCTCAGCCAACAATTGTCTAGACGTCAGGTCGATCCAATGGATGTCCTCGACCACCAGGACGATCGGTCCGCTGGCGCACAGGGCTTCGAGCGAGTGGCGAACCGCCCAATTGGCTTTCGCGCGCATCGCCTCGGCGTCGATTTCCTTAAGCATCGGATCGGCTCCCGCAGCGCCGAGCAGGAACGAGAAGACGTCTATGATTTCAGGATCGCGGACGTCATGATCGCGGAATACTTCTGCCACAGCGGCAGCGCTCAGCTGTCCTTCGTTGCCGGCGAAATCGCCGCGTACGTTCTGTAGCAGCGGATGCAGCGCCGAGCGGAAGCCGCCGGGCGTGCACTGGAAGAGCAGCAGTTTCGCGCGCTGGTGACGCGTGCGCCGGCGCACTTCGTGAAGAATGCGCGACTTGCCGATCCCGGCCTCGCCCTCGATCACCACCACGCCGCCGTTTCCTGCAACGGCGCTGTCCCATGCTTCGGCGATCGTGGCAAGTTCGGCCTCGCGATCGACGAGCGGACTGCTCAGCCGCCCGAAGGCGAAGAAGCGGTCGACCTCGCGCTTGTGACTCAGCGCGCGCCAGACCAGCTCCGGCTCGGCAAAACCCTTGATCGTATGGCTGCCCCTAAAGCTGAACACATGCGACCGTCGCGCCAGGTTGCGTGTCGCCTCCGAGACTAACACCGTATCCGGCTGCGCGATGGCCTGGAGCCGCGTGGCCATCGCGAAGGCAGGGCCGGTGACATTGTCACGACCCGTCTCGGCGTCACCCTTCTGGATCAGGGTCATCGATGTCGCGATTCCGACCCGGACATGCAAATCGGCGCGGCCTTGGTTCGAACCGACGCGCCTGCAGGCGTCGATGATTTCGAGCCCGGCCCGGATCGCCAGCGATGCCGCATCCTTGGCGTCTATTTCGGCAGGAAACAAAGCAACGCCGCCATCGCCGACCTCGACCTCTACGGCACCCGAGCACGACGCGACCGCCTGTCTCGCCGCCCGCTGGAAGGCTGATATCAGTTCCTCGAACTCTTCAATGTCCAGGATGCCAAGAAGGTCAGTCGATCCGACCAGGTCGTAGCAGAGCGCGGTCAGGATCCGGCGCTCATGCCGGGCTTCCGACGCATTGTTACCGTTGCCGCCCAGAAAACCTGTTGCCACCGACGCCGCCGGCAACGCGACCGGACTCTTCTCCGACATGCTGGGATTTCCTCGCCGAGCACAGTGACGGCAATATTAGCAAAGTGCGATGCTGTTCACAAAACACTCGATCAGTAGGGAGGGCAGGAAAAAGCCGATGCTGGGATCATTATGGAGAGAAATGCTCACGGCGCAAACTCCCCATGGCGTTGACACCAACTGTGACCGCTTTTGGCGGGCGGCCGGGATGACTTCGATGACCGAGATGAGGCGCGAAGCGGCCGTTCCCATACGTTGCCGCAATGCAACAAGGCCCCTCGGGGCCTTGCGCATCACCTCAATAGACGCGCTCTGCCCGCCCCTCACTTCCCCATCAGCTGCTTGGCATTCTCGGCCGTGATCGCGGTGGTCTCCACCGTCACCGTCTTGTCCACCTCGGTCGCGCAATCGAGCAGGATCTTTTTCGACATCTCGATCGCTTCCTTGGCGCCCGTCGGGTAGGTGAAGGTTGCGACCCAGTCGCCCTTGGCCACCGCCTCGATGCCGCCAGCCGGGCCCGGCAGGCCGTCTGTGCCGATGATCTTGACGTCCTTGCCCGCCCCCTTGGCGGCGAGCAGCGCGCCGGCGGCCATCATGTCGTTGGAGGCGTAGAGCACCTTGATGTCGGGGTGCGCCTGCAGCATGGCGGCGAAGGCGACTTGCGCCTTGTCCGGCACCCAGTCGGCGGCCTGCTCGGCGACGATCTGGACCTTCGGGTTGCCTTTCACGCCTTCCTTGAAGCCGTTGAGGCGCTCCACCGCCGGCGTCGAGCTCGGCAGGCCTTGCAGCACCGCCGCCTCGCCGCCATCGGGCAGCAGCGTCTTGGCGGTGTACTTTCCGGCTTCCTCGGCGATCTTGAAATTGTCGCCGCCGATGAAGGCGGTGTAGTCCTTGCCGGGGTCGCCGACCGTCTTGCGGTCAAGCTCGATGACCGGGATGCCGGCATCCATGGCGCGCTTCACCGCCGGCGTCAGCGGTGCGGCCTCGAAGGGCGAGATCAAAAGGATATCGACCTTCTGGGTGATGAAATTGTCGACCTGCGAGGTCTGCGTGTTGACGTTGCCGGCGCCGTCGGCGATCTGCAGCGTGAAGCCGGGCACTTCCTTGGCCGCCGCCTCAAGCTCGTCATTGACGTGCTGGCGGTAGGGCTCGGCATTGTTGGCCTGCGAAAAGCCGATGACGAACTGGCCGTCCTTGGCGCAGGCTTTCACCAGCGGCTCGGCGGCGTAAGCGGAGCCTGCAATGCACAGGCCAGCGCCTGCCAGCAGGACGGCCTTGAGGGTCGATCCTCTTAGTGTCGTTTTCATAACTCACTCTCCTCCTCGTCTGGCCGGGGGGCCAGACCTTGGTTTGACGTTCACGTGTTGCCGTCTCCTCCTTGTTTGTTGGTGCATGTCGTCATCGCAAAACCTTTTGCGCGACATGCACTAACGACCCAACCCCTCGCGGCGGCGAACGAGGGATTGAAGCACTGCCGCCAGCACGATGATCGCGGCGGTCGCGAGCAGCTGCATGGCGGGCGTGATGTTGTTGAGCTGCAGGATGTTGGCGAGCGCGCCAAGCATGATGGTTCCGGCGACGGTGCCGACCATCGAGCCGGCGCCGCCGAACAGGCTGGTACCGCCGATGACCACGGCGGCGATGGCCGTCAGCTCATAGCCCATGCCGTCATTGGCGCTGCCGAAATTGAACTGGCCGGCATGGACGATGCCTGCGAGTGCAGCGGCAAAGCCGGTGATGGCATAGACCGATATCTTCACCATCGAGACCGGCACGCCGGATATGCGCGCGGCGCGCTCATTGCCGCCGACGGCAAAAACATAGCGGCCGAAGCGCGTGGTGTTGAGCACGATGGTGGCGATCGCGGCAAAGACGACGAACACAAGCGTTGCCACCGGCACGGTGTTGTTGAACAGCCGCTCGCCCAGCACGGCGAACACCGGCGGCGCCAAGCCCGGCCCTTCGCCGTAGGAAATGTTGATGTACTGGTTGCCGGAGACGACCAGCGCCAGCCCGCGCGCGGCCTGCAGGCCAGCCAGCGTGACGATGAACGGCTCCAGCCGGAAGCGCGTCGAGATGGTGCCCTGGATGGCGCCGAAGACGATGCCCAAAGCGAGCACGGCGAGGATGGTGGGGATCAGGCCGAAGCCGCCGGAGATCATCATCGATGCGGTGACGACGCTGGACAGGCCAAGCACCGCGCCGACGGAGAGGTCGATGCCGGCGGTGATGATGACGAAGGTCATGCCGATGGCGATGATGCCGGTCTCCGACACCGCGCGCACGATGTTGGCGATGTTGTCGGGGTTGAGGAACAGGATCTCGCCGTGGCGGCGCGGCGAGAAGATGATGCCGCCGATCGCCACCAGCACCAGGCCGATCAGGCTCTGGAAGCGCACGATCAGCGCCAGCGGGTCGCGATGCTTTTGCGCTGCTGCTGTGACTGGGCTTGCTGCCACGGAAATCTTCTCGTCAGACATCAGGCCTCCCTGCCGTTAGCCGCGGCAAGCACCGTGTGCTCGTCGACGCCGCCCAAAAATTCCGCCACATTGCGCCCCTGGCGCAGCACCACGATGCGGTCGCACAGACCGATCAGCTCCGGCATCTCGCTGGACGCCACCAGAATGCCCAGCCCTTGCGCGGCGAGTGCCCTGAGCCGCTGGTAGATCTCGCCCTTGGCGCCGACATCGACGCCGCGTGTCGGCTCGTCGAGAAGCAACAGGCGCGGGTTGCCGAGGATTTCCTTGGCCAGCACCACCTTCTGCTGGTTGCCGCCCGAGAGCGCGCCGACGGCGATATCGGGGTTCTTCGGCCGGATATCGAACTGACCGAAGGATTCCTTCACCGCCTCGGCCTGGCGGCGCGGCGAGACCAGCCAGTTCGGCGAGATTCGGGATATGACCGACATCACCAGATTGAGGCCGACGGCCATGCGCAGCATCAGGCCCGAGCCCCGGCGGTCGTCGGTGACGAAGGCGATGCCGGCGTGGCGGGCAGCACTGATCGAATCCAGTTTCACCGGCTTGCCGCCGACAGCGACCTCGCCCTCCCAGCGGCCGGACAGGCCGGTGCCGTAGAGCGCGGACAACAGTTCGGTGCGCCCTGCCCCCATAATGCCGGCCAGGCCGACGATCTCGCCTTCATGGACATCGAGCGAAACACCTTGCGGCGCCTGCCAGCCGGCGCTGTCGCGGGCGAGCTTGAAGCTGGCGTTCCTCAGGCTGAGCAGCGGCTTGCCCGCGGCCTTGGCGCGTTGCGGATAGAGTTCGTCCAGCGGACGTCCGACCAGCAGCCTGACCAGCTCGGCCTGCGGCGCGTGCGGCTCGGTGATGCCGGCGACACGGCCGTCGCGCATTACCGTCACCCGGTCGGCAATGCCGGGCACTTCCTCCAGCCGGTGCGAGATGTAGACGATGCCGACGCCGGTGGCGGCGAGCTTGCGCATGATATCGAACAGCCGCTCGACTTCGCCGACGGTGAGTGCGGCCGTCGGCTCGTCCATGATCAGCACGCGGGAGGCGTAAGACAGCGCCTTGACGATCGCCACCACCTGGCGCTGGCCGATCGACAGATCCGCCACCATAGCGGCCGGATCGATGGCGATCTCGATGGCTTCCAGCCGCTTCTTGGCCTCGCGGCGCATTGCCGGCACGTCGAGGAAGCCGCCCGGACGCATCAGTTCGCGGCCGAGGAACAGATTGGCGGCGACATCCAGCGACGGCACCAGGTCGAGCTCCTGGAAGATGGTGGCGATGCCGGCCGCTTGCGCCTCACGCGGGTTGTTGAAACGCACGGGTTTGCCGTCGATCTCGATCGTGCCTTCGTCCGGCGTGTAGACGCCCGACAACAGGTTCATCAGGGTCGACTTGCCGGCGCCGTTCTCGCCGAGCAGCGCGTGGATCTCGCCCGCCTTGAGGTCGAAGTCGACACCGCGCAGCGCCTGCACGCCGCCGAAGCGTTTGACGGCGCCGGTCATCACCAGCAGCGGCGCGGTCATGTTAGCCTCGTGTGGGTCGGCCTCCCGCAGGAGGCGCGCGCCCGCAGCGTCGCCTGCAGCCGCACCGAACGCGGCGCGGAACCGGTCGCCGCGATGCGGGCGCTGAGCAGGGCCGCGGCCTGCCTGCCTATCTCGGTGCAGGGCTGCGCGACCAGCGTCAGGCGCGGTTCGAAACAATCGGCCCATTCGAAATCGTCGAAGCCGGCCAGCGACAGATCGCCCGGAATGGTGAGGCCTTTTTCGCGGATGGCGCGGACGGCTCCGATCGTCGTCATGTTGTTGCCGGTGACCAGTGCGGTTGGTGGCGACGGCAGCGACAGGATGGCGTGGGTGGATGCGGTCGCCGCCGCCGTGTCGACATTCTCGGCCGAGAGATAGTGCGGCACGCTTTCAAGTCCATTGGCGGCGAGCGAAGCCTGGAACGCCTCGATGCGCTCGCGCGTCGTCGTCAGGCCCGGCTGTCCGGCGATATAGCCGATGCGCTTGTGGCCGAAGGAGGCGACATGGTCGATCAGCGCGCGCATCGACGTTTCGTTCTCGACGCCGATCTGATCGAAGCGCTGGTCGGCGAAACGGTCGATCAGAACGCATGGCATCTTCTTGTCGGCGAGGTAATCGATGGCGCGCTGCGGCGAGCCCGACGGGGCCAGGATGACGCCGTCGACGCGGCGCTGATGGAAAGCGCGCACCACCTGCAGTTCGCGGTCGGGATCCTCCTGGGTATCCGACAGAAACACCATCAGCCCAAGCCGTGCGCATTCGGCCTCGACCGCGCAGATGATGTCGGTGAAATAAGGGTTGGAGATCGCCGAGATCGCCAGGCCGACGCTGTTGGTGGTCGAGGCCTTCAGCGAGCGCGCCAGCTCGTTGGGCTGGTAGCCCATGGCGGCAATGGCGTCGTTGATCAGCCTCGCCTTTTCCAGCGAAACGAAGCGCGTGTTGTTGACGACATGCGAGACGGTCGACACCGACACGCCGGCGCGCCGCGCCACTTCAGCCATTGTCGGCAAGACATATCAGCGCCTGCAAGCGCTCCTCCCTTCTGCGTTTCCCGTCCGCTCTGATGGCGGATTTCAAGGGAGCTTAGTGCGATCGAAACGTTTGCGCAATCGATTCGATGAAATTGTTAGCGGGGCTTATCTCCCCCCTCGAGGGGGAGATGTCGCCGAAGGCCACAGAGGGGGTCGCCGCGCGTGAAGCGCCAACCTTCCATCTGCAGCAAGGACGTCGAGCCCAGTCGCACCAACCCCCTCTGGCCTGCCGGCCCTCTCCCCCTCAAGGGGGGAGATTCGCAGTTTCCGCAAACTCGGCCACCAGCCCCTCATATTCCTCGAAGGCCGGCAGCGCCTCGTAACTGTGCACCGCAGGCGTCGTCGCCCAGGGGAGTTTCTCGCTGGTCCATGTCTCGATGAACGGCGTGAACCAGCCAGGCTCGTCGAGCATGGTCGGACGCAGATTGACGAACCAGTCGAGCCCTTCGGGGCGCGTGAACATCCAGCTCATGCAATGTGGGCAGAAGTAATGACGCGAGGCGCCGTGCAGTCCGCCGATCACCGGCTCGCCTTGCATGATCTCGAACCCGTCCGAGGGAATGGCAGCGCTCAGCGAATAGGCGCTGGCCGACATGCGCTGGCAGCCGATGCAATGGCAAGCCATGGTCAAAAGCGGTTTTGCGGAAATCTTGAGCCGCACACGTCCGCAGCGGCATCCGCCTTCGGCCGGCAATTTCAGGGTTGGCACGGCAGTCTCCCACTCTTCGAAGCGCGGTGCTTCAGTCGCCGGTCAGCGCCTTCGTCGTCACCAGCGTGACGCCGGCATCGGTGAAGTCCGCATTGTACCGGGCGATGATCTCGGTCGCGGTTTCGCCTTCAGTGTCCAGCGTCGAGTGCGCATCGGAAACGACAGTGACGCCGAAGCCTTCGGCCAGGGCGCCCTTGACGGTGCCGGCGATGCAGAAATCGGTCTGCGCTCCGGCGAGCACGACTTCGCCGGCCCCCTGCCCGGCCACCCAGGCGCCAAGCTCGGCATTCGAGAAGGCGTTACGGACGGTCTTGGAGAATGTCGGCTCGTCCTTGGCCTGGCCGAGTTCCGGCCATACCGGCCAACCCGGCTCGCCCGGCGCCAGCGGATCGCCGGCCGGCCCGTCATGCCGCACGAACGCTATCCGGCGCCCCTCGCGCCGCGCCCAGCCGATCAGCGAGCGGGTACGCTCGGCTATGCCCGGCGCATCATGGATCGGCGGCTCGACGCGCCCGTCGAACATGTTGGTCTGGAGATCGATGACGATGAGGGGAGCGAGGTTTGACATGGCGCGAAGATAACGCGGGCGATGGGAGGGTCAAGACGGCGAAGCTGCTGATCTCCCCCTTGGGGAGATTACCTGTACCCTCACCCGATTCCACCCGCGACCACGTAAGCACCAGCCGTGCGTCCATCCTCCAGCCGCATGACGGCCGTAACGATCGACCCGTAAGCGCCTCGCCACACACTGTGCATTCTTTCGTGCTCGCCGGCCGGCACCAGGATGCGACCGTGAAAGCTTGTGCCGCTGCGCCGCAGAGCGACCGGTTCGCCATTGACGTGAACCTTGACGCCAGCGGTCTCCGCATCGAGTTCAACCGTCACGGCGATCTCGGCCTGGTCTCCTTGCCCCATCGTCTCCGCAACAAGCCTGAGTGCCGGCGGCGGCGCATCGCTGGACTTCGATCCACCATGTTGCGCAAACACATCGCCCGGCAATTCCGGCGTGCGCGGCGGGGCCGTGCGGCGTTGGGTGGCGCGCTCGTAATCGCCGGCGAGCCGCAGCAACTCCGCATCATCATAGGCCTTGCCCGCAAAGGTCAGCCCGACCGGCATGCCGATATCGGCCATCGTTCCCATAGGCACGGTGACGGTCGGGATGCCAAGATGACGCCACACCAGATTGCCATTGGCAACCCAGGTGCCGTTGCGCCAGGCGATTGCTGCAGAGGTCTCGTTGACGTCGGCATCGGCCGGGCCGACATCGGCGACCGCCGGCAGCACGACAGCGTCGAGCCTGTGCTCGTCCAGCCAGTCCTCGAAGTCGATGCGCCGCGTCGCCTCCAATCCCTTCAGACCTTCCGCCAGCCTTGGAATATCCAGCAATGGCGTCACGCCCTGTTTGGCGCGTGTGACATAGTCCGCCAGATCGAAACCGTCGTCGCCATAGCGGTCCGGCAGCGCGCCCGGCGGCCGCGGGAAGATTTTTGGCCCGTCGACCGTGGCCAGGTCGGGGATGGCCGGGTCGGCATTGGCGCGCAGGAAATCGTCCCAGCCCCAGATGCAGAGATCCCAGATTTCGCGCTCGGCGAATGCTTCCGGCACCAGCCCGCGTTCGACCATGGTTTTTGTGCCCGGACGGTCGCGCTCATAGTTCGAGACGACGGGGAAATCGACCTCGACCACCTCCGCGCCGAGCTTTTCCAGATCACGCGCCGCCTGCCGCCAGAGGTCGAGCACCGAGGCGCGGGTCTCGATGGGTTTGGGCGCGCCGCCGTCGCGGCCGATATACATTTTCGGCACGCCGAGGCGTTTGCCTTTCAACGAGCCCTCCAAGGCGAGTGTAGTGTAGCTTGGCGGCCTGAGAGCAGCGCTTTTCGCGATCGACACCCAGGGCTGCGCGCGCCAGAAATCGCCGCGCGTCTCGGTATCGTCGGCGACGATCACGTCGAGCAGCTCCAGCATGTCGGCAATGCCGCGCGTGTGCGGCACCACCACATCCATGGTCGGCACCAGCGGCCAGTTGCCCCTGACCGAAATGACGCCGCGCGACGGCGTGTAGGCGACAAGTGCATTGTTGGACGCCGGCGCGCGGCCGGAAGACCATGTCTCCTCGCCCAGCCCGAAAGCGGCAAAGCTGGCGGCGGTCGCGGTGCCGGAACCGTTGGACGAGCCGGAAGCGAAGGCGGCGGTCAGGTAATCTGCATTGTAGGGGCTTTCGGCCCGGCCATAGACGCCGCGCTGCATGCCGCCATTCGCCATTGGCGGCATGTTGGTCAGCCCGATCAGCACAGCACCACCGGCCCTCAGCCTGGCAATGGTGAAAGCGTCCTCATTGGCGACGAGATGCTCGAAGGCGGGCGAGCCAGCAGCCACCGTCAGGCCCTTCACCTTATAGCTGTCCTTGGCGGTGTAGGGGATGCCGTCGAGCGGCCCGAGGGTGGCGCCATTGCGCCGCCGCA
Organism: Mesorhizobium sp. M0016; assembly: GCF_040324035.1. Lineage (NCBI taxonomy): Bacteria > Pseudomonadati > Pseudomonadota > Alphaproteobacteria > Hyphomicrobiales > Phyllobacteriaceae > Mesorhizobium > Mesorhizobium sp. M0016. The sequence goes on from NZ_JAMYVM010000020.1 coordinate 109,631, forward strand.
GGTCGGACGCCGCCGCCTCCTCGAACATTGCCGGGTTAAGCACCGCCACGGCATTGAGCGCGATGCCATGGCGGTCGTAATGCGCGATGCGCCTGAGATAAGCGCCCACCAGCTCGACGCTGGTGACGGTGCCGGCCTCCAGCGCCCGGCGCAGGTCGGCGATCGTGGCTTCGACGAGCTGGAGGTTGGGCATGGGATTCTCGAGATGCAGCGGCAAATGAGTCTTCGCATCGTGCGATGCGAGTGTCACGCCGCAAACGAAAGGCGTGACGGCGACGCTGCTGATCTCCCCCAAGTGGGGAGATGGCCGGCAGGCATAAGTGGCCTCCGAAATTGACTGATGAAAGACAGTTTTGGTATCCGCTGCCGATGTCCATTATATGACACGACCTCACCGACGTCATCGGCGTTGCCTGACCCTGAGCTCACAGCGTCTTGCTGTCGAACTGGCCTTTTTCCTTCATCATTTCGAGGAAGGTCCTGGCCTCGGCATTTCCGTGGCTTGCCGATGTGGAAAACCACTTGGCAGATTCCGGATAGTTCGGCTTGCCGCCGATCCCGGTGTAATAAAGCTTGCCAAGGTTGAGTTCTGCTTCGACATTTCCCGCCTTGGCTGCCTCCAGCAACCAGAATTCGGCGGATTTTTCATCCTTGGCTATCCCTCTGCCGCGGGCATAGGCAACAGCCAGGTACAGTTCAGACGAAACGTCCCCCTGCTTTGCGGCCTTGAGCCACCACGAAACGGCATCAGCGTCGCTCTGAGTCAGTCCGGCGCCCGTCCAATATGCCAGGCCGAGGTTCGCCTGCGCATAAGCGTCTCCCCGGCTCGCCGCCTTCAGCCACCAGGATGATGCTTCGGCATCACTTTTGGCAGTGCCCTTGCCCGTGCATAGGCATAGGCCAGCGCAGACTGCGCCCGGACATTGTCCTGTTCCGCCGCCTTGACCAACCAGGCGAACGACTGGGCGTCGTCCTTGCCGATGCCTTTTCCCAATTCATACGCGTTTGCTAAGGAGTATTGCGCTTCCGGCACACCGGCGACCGCGGCCTTCATCCACCATTCGAAGGCCAGGCGGTCATCCTGACCGACGCCGTGGCCAAGCGAATACAGCGTGCCCAACAGAGACTGGGCATTCGGCTCACCCATGTCGGCCGCCTTTCGCACCCACGTCACGGCGAGCTGATCGTCCTTCTCAACGCCTTCACCGAGATAATAGGACCGACCGATGCAGTAGGCAGCTTCGGTACTGCCGCCATCGGCTGCCTTGCGCCACCAGGAGAGAGCTTGCTCATAGCTTTGCGGAACACCTTGGCCCTGCGCGTACAGGGTGCCGATGGCATAGTAACCATTCGCGTTGCTCTTGTCGGCCGACTGTGTGGCAAATTTTAACGCCAGTTGGTCGTTTCTTTCGACACCTCGGCCATGGGAATAGGCCTGGGCGAGCAAGGATGCCGCATCTGCATTTCCTTGCTCGGCTGCTTTGCCCCACCAGTAGGTCGCCTGCCTGTCATTTTGGGCAATACCCTGGCCACGCCAGTACATTAATCCCAGATTGTACTGTGCGTCAGCATTTCCCATGTCGGCCAGCACGGAGATCTGATGGAATTGCTCGCGATAATCCCTTGCCAGGACAGCCGCTTGAATCTTCTTAATGGCTGACCACTGCACATAGTAATTTCGGCCAGGACCGAGCAGCACATAAGCCGCCAGCAACACCAGAACGACGGTAAGGACCCCTCGGCGACGCGACTTGGGCGGGCTGTAGACAGGTGTATCCACTTTGGGCGCCCAGTCGTTGTTGCTCACGGTCCCCAATCCATTTGCAGCCACCAGTAATCCATAACGCGAGCCAGGCTGTTCTGGAATATCCAAAGCATTTGATATCGCTACTGCGGCGCGCCGGCAAACAGGATCTCGCCATCGGCGCCCGCCGCCGGCCAATCCCTGATGGTGCGGTCGTTGCCGCCGGTGAGCAGTGTGCCGTCGGTGGCGAAGGCAACGGCGTAGATCGGGCCGGTGCGGCTGTCGAACATGGCGATCTGGTCTCCAGTGCCGAGATCCCACAGCCGCGCCGTGCCGTCGAGCGAGCCGGAAGCCAGGCGCTTGCCGTCGGCCGACAGCGCCAGCGTATAGACGGTGCCTTCGTGGCCCTCGAAGCGGCGCAATTCCCTAAACGTGTCGAGGTCCCAGAGCTTGATCGTGTAGTCGCCGCTGCCGGTGACGACATGATGGCCGTCGGCGGTGAAGACGGCGCCGTAGGTGCCCTGCTCGTGGCCGTGCCAGCTTCGCAATTGTTTGCCGCTTTCGACGTCCCAGAATTTCAGCGTGCCGTCGATGGAGCCGCTCAGCGCGCGCGTGCCGTCGGGCGAGATTGCGACCGTGCTGATCGGCCAGTCATGTCCGGTCATCACATGCAGCACCGATTTGTTGACGAGATCCCAGACGATGACGTTGCCGGTGTCGTGGCCACTGACGGCGCGCTTGCCGTCCGGGCTGATCGCCAGCTTACGCACGCCGCCATTCGCGCCCGACGAGAAGACATGCAGCACCGCGCCGTCGGCAAGCTTTCGCAGCACGATCTCGCCATCGTCGCCGGCGGTCAGCGCGGTTGCGCCGTCGGGCATGAACAGCGCCGTGCGCGCCATGTCCTTGTGTTCACCAAGGTTGCGGATCAGCCGCTTGCCGGCGATGTCCCAGAGCTTGATCATATGGTCGGTGCTGGCGCTCATGACGTCGCGGCCATCGGCCGAGACGGCGAGCCAGACGACGGCGTCGCGGTGGCCGTCGGGCTCGGTCGGCAGCGCCGGCGGAGGCGGCGGCAACGGCGCGACGGTTTGCGGTGGCGTGGCCGGAGCCGGCGGTGGAGCAGTCTCCGGTGGCGGTGTCGCCGGAGCGAGTGCGACTTGTGGCGGCTGAGGGGGAGCAGCCGGAGGCGTAGGCTGCGCCGGCTCGGGCGGTTTGGCTGCCTGCACCGGCGGAGTTGGCTCGGGCGGCATGGTGACCTGCGGCGAACTCGGCGGGGCCGGTGTCGTCGCCAGGTCCGGCGGGACACCGTCGATGCCCTGGTCCTTCGGCTCGGCTTTGGGTTCGTTCGGGGCGGCCACCTCAGCGCCCGGGCCGGCGTCACGCGCCCAAGGGAAGTGGTCGGCCAGCAGCGCCAACACGGCGAGCACCGGCAACATGAGGAAGGCGCGCCGCAGACCGGGGCGGCCCTTTGGGTCGATCTCGGCGTCGCGGCCAAAAAGCGGCGTTCCAGCAGGCTGGCTTCGCCGACCCGGCAGCAGTCCGGCCCAGAACAACAGGGCGCCAAGCAGGCAAAGCCCGCCGACGGTCAGGAACACCACCGGTCGCAGCGTGGCTGGGCCGTGCAGCATGTGATCGATCCCGCTCCAGCTGAAATCTCTGTCGCCGAGCAGCAGATACGCCCGCACCAGACAAGCCAAAGCGGCCGCCAGCAGCGGAAGCGCAAACAGCCTTTCGGCCAACCTGTCCATCGGACTCCCCCTCCGGTGCCGCACCTTGCTCATCATGCGGCCGCCGCAGCGAAACAAATAGCGCAAAACTGCGCCCACGAAAGTGGGCGCGATCACGCAGCCAAATTCACTTCAATTCGACCCATACCGGCGCGTGGTCGCTGGCGCCGTCCTCACCTCTGACATCGCGGTCGATGCCGGCAGCGGTGAGGCGGCGCGCCAGTTTCTTCGACAGCAAGATGTGGTCGAGCCGCAGCCCGGCATCGCGCGGCCAGCGGTTGCGGCGGTAGTCCCAGAATGTGTAGAGCGTTTCCTTCGGATGCTTCTTGCGCAGCGCATCGGTCCAGCCCTGCTCGAGCAGACGCTGGAACGACGCCCGGCTTTCCGGCTGCAGCAACGCGTTGTCGTCATAGGAGCGGGTGGCGTAGATGTCGCGCGGCTCGGGCACGATGTTGTAGTCGCCGACCAGCGCCACCGGCAGGCCGGTGTCGAAGAGTTCTGCGGCATGCGCCTCCAGCCTTTCATGCCAGGCCAGCTTGTACTGGAATTTCGGCCCCGGCTGCGGGTTGCCGTTGGGCGCGTAGAGACAGGCGATGACGACGCCCGACACCGCCGCCTCGATGTAGCGGCTCTGCTTGTCGGCGGTATCGCCGGGCAGGACGTCACGGGTCAGCACCGGCTTGGACCCGCGCGCGAGTATGGCGACGCCATTCCAGGTCGGTTCGCCCTTCCACACCGCGCCATAGCCGGCCGCCGCAAGCGCCGTGCGCGGAAACTGCGTGTCGCGGGCCTTCAGCTCCTGCAGGCAGACGACATCGGGCTTGGCTGCCGCCAGCCACGCCAGCAGGTTTTGCAGCCGGCTGTTGATGTTGTTGATATTGAAGGTGGCGATTTTCATTTGGCGATCAGGAAACGATCCGCCCTGTCCACGCCTTCACCGTCCCGGCCAGCGTCTTCAAATGATCGGCGGTCGAAAAACCCGACACGCTCTTGCGCGGCTTCAGGTCGTGGTCGCCATCCTCCAGCCAGATCACCTCGATGGCTTTGGAAAGGCCGTAGGTCGCGACCTCTTCTTTCGTGCCGAACTCGTCGCGGGTGCCCTGGAAGATCAGCGTCGGCGTCTTGAGGTCGGCGAGATGTTTTGTCCTGAGTTGCTCGGGCTTGGCCGGCGGATGAAAGGGATAGCCGAGGCAGACGAGGCCCGAAATCTCGCCCTTGGCGAACATCTCGTCGGCAACCATCGAGGCGACGCGCCCGCCCATCGACTTGCCGCCGATGATCAGCTTCCCGGTGACGCCCCTCGCCCTGAGGTCGGCGATTGCCTTGATGTATTCCGGGTTGACCGTCTCGGCACGCGGCGGCGGCTTGCGCTGGCCATAGCGTCGCGCCGCCATATAGTGGAATTCGAAGCGCGCAACCTGGAAGCCGGCTGTGGCGAGCGCCTTGGCGGTGTCGGTCATCGAGGGGGAATCCATCGACGCGCCGGCGCCGTGGGCCAACACGATGGTGACCGGGGCGGTTTCGTTACCGTCGAAGAGGAAGGCGGTCATGGGGTGCGCTGCCGGTAAAGGCCGAGTTCCTTCGCGCCCCCCTCTGTCCTGCCGGACATCTCCCCCTCAAGGGGGGAGATTGGCAGTTTCAGCGCCTGACGGACCTCGCGACGATAGTGATTGGCGAAAGCGATGGCGACATCCAATCTCCCCCCTTGAGGGGGAGATGGCCGGCAGGCCAGAGGGGGGCGCTCAAGCGCTGCCATTGCGCCCTACCCCGCCGTCCGTGCCAATTGCAAATCGACGAACTGTATCCCCTTTTGCGCCATGCGGGCCCATTCGCTATCCGCGTCGAGTTCGAGATAGCGCACCCAGTGGCGGCGGGCTTCAGCCAGATTGCCGGCCTCGAATTCCAGTCGGGCGAGGTTGAACACTGGATCGGCATAAGTCCTGTCGAGCGTGATCGCTTTTTGCAGATGCCGGCGCGCCGAGGCGATCTTGCCTTCGTCGCTCATCAGCCCGGCGAGGTTGAACCAGGCCTCGACGAACGCCGGATCGAGCTTGATCGCTCTTGCATAGTCATGCGCCGCGTCGGCCACGCGACCGGCGCCACGCAAGCAATTGGCGCGGTTGAACGCGGCGATGGCGTCGCTCGGATCGATGCTGAGGCAGCGTTGGTAGAGCGCCGCGGCATCGTCGTGCCGGCCCTCCTCTTCCGCGCTTTCAGCCTCGGCGAACAATTCTTCCAGCGTGTCGTCGCCGGCTGCGCTTGCGCTGCCGAGATCGAACAGCAGCTGGCCGTCGAGTTCGCTCTGGCCATCCTCGAGATAGATCTGATCGGGCCGGCCATGCTGCGAGCCGACATTGAGCGATTTGGCGGTGAGCGAAGCGACCGGACCGGAGCGATGCACGGAGCGCGCGATCGCGCCCCAGGATGCACCGCCGGCGACCAGCCCGGCATATTTGCGGGCAAGGATCAGATCGCGGAACGAGTAGGGTTCACAATCGTGCTCGAAGGCGTCGAACAGGCTGAGCAGGTCGAGGTCGGCACCGGACAGTCTGGACTGGTCGACGAGAGACTGCCTGGACAGCGAAGACGCCTCCGGCGCCTTCATCAGACCAAGCAGGCGCAGGAAGCCATTTTCGCTAAGGAGTGTTCGGCCAGCGGAGCCCTCGGCTGCAACCCGGCGCTCGATCTCGGCATCGCCGCCCTTCGCCGTGCCGGCCTTGGCGATCAGCGTTCGGCCGAACACAACATGGCTGGTGCGCCTGGTGACGCCGCGCCGCAACTGGCCGTGCTGACGCTCCACCTCACGGGCCGCGAGCCGCAGCGGAAATGCCGCCAGCGCGCCGATGGCGCCGAAGACGGCGCCCGGGATTATACCGGTCGGCGCCGTCACCCCTTGCTCTTGCCGACGGCCTTGAGCAGATTGGCCTTCAACGGGTTTTCCTTGGCCGCACCCGCCTTACCCTTGGCGGCAGGTTTTTCAGCGTCGTCGGCCTTGCTCTTCGACTTGGCCGGCGGCTTGGCTGATTGCGACAGGCTCGCCTTCAACGCGTCCATGAGGTTGATGACATTGCCACGCTCGGGCGCCGCCGCAATGATCGGCTTATGGCCCTTCAGTTTCTCGCGGATCATCGTCATCAGCGCGATCTCGTAGCGGTCCTCATAATTCTTCGGATCGAAGGTGGTTTCCTTCTGCTTGATTAGCGCTTCGGCCAATTGCAGCATTTCGGGATCCGGCTTGCCAGCCGGGATGTTGCCGAAATATTCAGCCGTGCCGCGCACTTCGTTCGGGTTCCTCAACGTACACACGAACATGCCGTTCTCGCGCGCGCCGATCGTCACCACGCGCTCGCGGCTGGACAGGACAAGGCGGGCAATGGCCAGCTTGCCGGATTTGCGCATTGCCTCGCGCAGCACGGCGAAGGTTTCCTCCGCCATGGCGCCATCCGGCGCCATGTAGTACGGCGCATCCTGATAAATGACGTCGACTTCGTCTTCGTCGACGAAGGCCTCGATGTTCATCGTGTGATTGGATTCGATGCGCACTGCTTCGAGGTCGGCCTCATCGATGATGATGTACTGCTTGTCCTCGTATTCGTAACCCTTGACCAAGTCCGCGCGCTCGACGAGGCCGAGTTCAGGGTCGACCGGCTTCATGTTGATGCGGTTGTGGGTCTTCTTGTGCAATTGGTTGAACGATATGCGCTCGCTGGTCGTCGTTGCCGGATAGAGCCGGACCGGACAGCTGACGAGGCTGAGCTTGAGGTAACCTTTCCAACTTGCCCTGGGCGCCATGATACTCTCCTACGCGGCCACGCACTGACATTTCAGACTGAGCATGATCTTATCCGAAAACCGGTTCCCACGTTTCGGGATCATGCTTACTGCAGCGCTTCGTTCCGAGGACGATTGGCACTGCGCAAATCCTACACCGGCCCCAAACATACCGGCAAATTCCTGACGAAACCTTCCAGGTGAGCTGGAGGGCACCGACGGAGGATAATTCAAATTGTCCGCATGGTCGATGGACTTGGGGAAGTAAGTCATGCCGGAGGGACAGCACCCCCCTCTGTCCTGCCGGACATCTCCCCCGCAAGTGGGGAGATTGGCAGCTTCAACCTTATCGCTCCTCTTGCAAGGTTTGCGATTGGCGAAAGCAGAGGCGACATCCGATCTCCCCCCTTGCGGGGGAGATGTCCGGCAGGACAGAGGGGGGTGTGCCGGATCGCCAACACCTCCCGATCTACTTCCCCGAAAACAACGGCAAATCTCTTGCGAAATCCTCCATGTCCGCCCACGGATCGCCCGACGTCGCCAACAGCCCCGGCAAGGACGAATAGTTCAGATCCTGCGGCGCATCGATCGTCTCAAGGTCTGCCCAACTCACCGGCGTCGATGCCGGCAGGTTGGTGCGGGCGCGCAGCGAATAAGGCGCCGCGGAGGTGTGGCCGCGCGCGTTGCGGTGATAGTCGATGAAGATGCGGCGCTTGCGGTTTTCCTTGCCCATTGTGGTGGTGAAAGTGTCGGGCGCGGTGGCCGCCAGGTGCGTGGAGATGGCGCTGGTCGCCTGGTGCAGCTTCTTCCAGTTCTGCTTTTGCGTCACCGGCACGGTTATGTGGATGCCGCTGCCGCCGGATGTCTTGGCGAACGGCACCAGGCCGAACCGCTCCAATTCGCCCTTGATGTGGACGGCGGCCTCGACCACCTCGCGCCAGGCGATGCCCTCACCCGGATCGAGATCGAAAACGATCTGGTCGGGCTTGTCGAGGCTCAAGCGATGCGTGCCCCAGGTGTGGAACTCAACGACGCCGAACTGCGCGAGTGCCAGATAGCCTTTTGCTCCCTCGACCGACAGATAGGATTTGGTTTCACCTTCGGAGTTGGTGGCGTCAAAAGTGACCACCGACGGCGGCATGCCGGTGAAGGCGTGGCGCTGGAAGAAACAGTCCTTCGGCAGGCCCGTCGGGCAGCGCACCAGCGACACCGGGCGGCCCATAATGTGCGGCAGCATGAAATCGCCGACCAGCGCGTAATAGACGGCGATGTCGAGTTTGGTCGGTCCGGTCTTGCCGAACAGCCGCCGCTCCGGATTGGTCACCCAGATGGTTGCGAGATCGGCTTCGGCGATCAGCCGCTTGCGCTTCGGCGACACCGGCGTCGACAGGCCGACATCGCGCAAGCCCCGAAACACACCGTGGCGCAGTGAATTGTCCGCCGTGCGGTTGGCGTAGTGGATGCGGGCCGACAGCATCGGCCGCACCCATTTCATCTCGCGCATGATCTCGCGCGGCACACCCTCGGGTGCTGTCGCGCCGTCGCGCAGCGGCTGCAGCCGGGCCAGCAAGTCGCCCGCCGTCGCGGCATCGAAGCCGGTGCCAACCTTGCCGCGATAGTGCAGTTCACCATCCGCGAATTCAGCCATGCCGATTGCCGCCAGTCCTTCGGCCGCGTCGGAAACGGTGTAGCCGGCGATGATGAAATCGCCGGTCTCAAGCGCTTTGACCTTGGTCCAGCTCTTCGTGCGGCCGCTCTGGTAGATGGCGTTGGCGCGCTTGGAGACGACGCCTTCCAGTCCAAGGATCGAGGCCTGATCGTAAAGCCCCTGTCCGTCGCCTTCGACATGGTCGCTCAGCTGGATGGCGGAGGTAGCGCCCTGCCCGGCTAGCAGTTCGGCGAGCAGGGCCTTGCGGTTTGCGAGCGGCGCCTTGCGGAGGTCCCAGCCGTCGAGATGCAGCAGGTCGAAGGCATAGAAATGGAGCTTGCTGCCCGCACCCGCCGACAGCGCATCCTGCAGCAGCGCGAAACGCGAGATGCCCTTCTCGTCCAGCACCATGATCTCGCCGTCGATGATCGCCTGGCTGAGCGGTAGCCGGGAAAAGGCTTGCGGCAGGTCGCCGTAACGCTTCGTCCAGTCGATGCCGCCGCGGGTGATCAACCTGACCTCGCCATCTCCGACATGCGCCATGGTACGATAGCCGTCGAATTTTATTTCGTGCAACCAGAGTTCACCTGTGTCTTCCACTGGCCCACCCGGTGGCTTCGGCACCTGCGTGGCGAGCTGCGGCTCGATGCGCGACGGCGGATCGCCCCTGACCGCACCGGGCAACGCACCGGGTTTCAGCGCGCCGGGTTTGGGGGGCAGGCGGGCCGGCTTTTTCGGCGGCGCCACCAGCTCCTCGATGCGCTTGCCGGACTTCACGCTTTCCGGCCGCGCTTCCAGGATGTCGAGGCCGGTATCGGCGGCGAGATCGCGCTCCTTGAACAGCAGCCAGTTTTTCTTCTCGCTGTCTTCGCCGGGCTTGGGCTTCAGACGGGTCAGCATCCAGCCGCCATTCAACTTGTCGCCGGCCAGCCGGAACTTGAAGGCGCCGGTGCGCAGGCTCTTGTCGACATCGTCCATCGGCGCCCACGTGCCGGTGTCCCAGACGATCATCGGCCCGCCGCCATATTCGCCTTCAGGAATGACGCCCTCGAAGTCGATATATTCGAGCGGATGGTCCTCGGTCTCAACTGCGAGCCGCTTGTCGGCCGGGTTGAGCGAGGGCCCGCGCGGCACCGCCCAGCTTTTCAGCACGCCGCCGACCTGCAGGCGCAAATCGTAATGGTCGGCGGTGGCGTGATGCTTGTGGACGACGAAGCGGTTGCCGTCGCCTGAAATGAGCCCGCCCGCCGGTTCCGGCGTCTTCGTAAATTCGCGCTTGGCGCGATAGGCCTTGAGTGTTGGCGGGGTTGGCATGGGTCAGGCGGGAGCGGCGGCGGCGGACGAACCTTTCCGGCGCCGCGTTCCTGCACAGTGCTGTCCCGCCAACATTTCAAATTTCCCAGCGCGGTGCGAAGAATGTGGAGATCACGCTCAATCGTCTGAGGCGGGCGTCAGGTCTAGCTCGGCCGGGGACAGCCCTTGCTGGAGCTGGCTCAGCCGGAACTCGTCGACCCAGTAGGCCTCGCCGTCGACCAGCACGCGGGCCGAGTAGACGCCGCCGGAAAAGCTTTGCGCGGTGACGTAGACCTTGTGGCGGTCGAGCGCCTTGCGCACCGCGGCGCGCTTGGAATTCTGGCTGGTGACGGAACTGGCCATGGCTCACTCATACACAAGACCGCAAGACATGGCGGCGGCATAAGGATGCTGGAGATCGGCCGCTCTGTCAATTTTGACCGCCTGCTTCTGGCAGCGCTACGATCCGACGGCAGCAAAAAACCGCTGCGCCTCGGCAGCGGACTTTGCAATGGCGACGACAATATTCGGTTAGTGGTCCGAAGGAATTATGAGCGCGGTGACGCGCGAGAGCTGCTGACGCCGGTTCAGCGTCGGCTTCTCGTAGATCTTCTTCATTGGTATCCCATGGCCCCCAATGGCCGCCGGCAAAGGCGCTTGCGGCTGGGTTTTGTCAAGGGAAGCGCTGTTCTTCCGCCGAACAGCTATGGAAACTGGAGGAGCGGCCGCTATAGTTTTCCTCAGCCCCAAGGAGAACGGCAATGACCCTCAGCACCCGCAAACTCGGCAGCCAGGGGCTGCAGGTCTCGGTGATCGGCCTCGGCTGCATGGGCATGAGCCAGTCCTACGGCCCTGCCGACGAGGCGGAATCGATCGCCACCCTGCACCGAGCCATCGAACTCGGCTGTACCTTCCTCGACACGGCGGAAGTCTACGGCGCCTATGCCAATGAAGAACTGCTCGGGCGGGCGCTGAAGGGCCGGCGCGATGAGGTGACCCTTGCCACCAAATTCGGCTTCCGCATCGAAAACGGCAGACAGGTCGGCACGGAGCGTGACAGCCGGCCCGACCATATCCGCGAGGCGCTGGAGGGCTCGCTGAAGCGGCTCGGCACCGACCATATCGACCTTTACTACCAGCATCGCGTCGATCCGGCGGTGCCGATGGAAGACGTCGCCGGCACGGTCGGCCGGCTGGTTGCCGATGGCAAGGTGCGCTTCTTCGGCCTGTCGGAAGCGGGCGCGGCGAATATCGGCCGTGCGCATGCCGTGCACCCTGTCTCGGCGCTGCAGAGCGAGTATTCGCTTTGGGAGCGCAATCTGGAGCCGGAGATCATCCCGCTGCTCAAAAAGCTCGGCATCGGCCTGGTGCCGTTCGCGCCGCTCGGCCGCGGTTTCCTCGCCGGCGACGTCAAGCGCGCCGAGGATTATCCGGAAGGCGATTTCCGCCGCGGCGACCCCCGCTACCAGGGCGCCAACTACGACGCTAATGTCGCGGCTGCGGCTGCGGTGCAGGAGGTGGCCGCGGCCAAAGGGGCAAAGCCCGCACAGATCGCGCTGGCCTGGGTGCTCGGCAAGGGCGACGGTTTCGGCATTGACATCGTGCCGATCCCGGGGACAAAGCGGCGCAAGTATCTGGAGGAAAATGTCGCTACCGCAGCGATCACGCTCGAAGCCGCCGAGATGGCTGCGCTCGACGCGGCACTCGCGCCGGGCAAGGTCTCAGGGCCGCGCTACAATGAGCGGGTGATGACGACCATCGACAGGTAGAGGCGTCTAAGCTGCCAATCTCCCCCCTCGTGGGGGAGATGCCTGGCAAGGCAGAGGGGGGGCGCGAAGGATCGCCCGCATCAAGTATTCTGCGTAGAGGTTAGCTCAAAGATGTAAGTGAAATTGGCCAATGTCGGCGGGACAGCGCCCCCCTCTGTCCTGCCGGACATCTCCCCCACAAGGGGGGAGATTAGCAGTTTCAGCCCCTCGCCTCACCTTGCGTAATCGATTTTCCTTGGCTAGCATCCTCGGGTCGGCGCCGTGCGGAGGAGAACGTTGCGGCGGACCGGCTGGAGCGCCTCGCGTCCCCTCGGGGCGTTCACAGGACACTCCATTTTTGAATTGACGCAAGGACCGTCCCGAGCCGCTCCCGGTTTCGGGCTCCTGCGTTCATGTGGAGGATATCTGATGAACAGACGCGAATTCCTGTTGTCGACCGTGGCGACCGGTGCCATGGCGCTGGCCGCGCCCATGGCCTTTGCCGCCGACAAATTGACCATATTGGGCTCGGTGCCCAATCTCGGCTTTCCGTTCTTTGTGCACATGCTGAACGAGATCAAGGCGGAGGCGCAGGCGCAAGGCGTCAATCTGACCGAGAGCGACGGCCAGAACTCGGCGCCGAAGCAGACCGCCGACATCGAGGCCGCACTTGTGCAGAAGGTCAACGCCATCGTGATTTCGCCGCTTGACGTCAACGCGCTGGCGCCGGCGATCGAGGAAGCGGTCAAGGCCGGCGTTCCGGTGGTGACGATCGACCGCCGCGTCGACGGCGTCGAGGGCATTCTCGCCCATGTCGGCGCCGACAACGTCAAGGGTGGCGAAGCCGAGGCGCAGGCCATGGTGGCGGCGTTCCCGAACGGCGCCAAGCTGTTCCATTTGCAGGGCCAGCCGGGTGCCGGGCCCGCGATCGACCGCAACAAAGGCGTCCACAATGTGCTCGATCCGCTCAAGGACAAGTACCAGATCATCTTCGAGCAGACCGCTAATTTCGCCCGCGCCGAAGCGCTGTCGGTGACCGAGGCCGGGCTTGCCGCCAACGGCAAGCCGGACGCCATCATCTGCGCCAATGACGACATGGCGCTCGGCGCGCTCGAAGCCTGTGCCGCGCGCAACTTCACCGACGTCAAGATCTACGGCTTCGACGCGCTGCCGGAAGCGCTGGTCGCCGTGCGCGACGGCAAGCTCGCCGGCACGGTCGAGCAGTTCCCCGGCGAACAGTCGCGCAAGGCGGTGCAGATCGCGGTCGCCTTCGCCAGGGACAAGACCGAGCCGAAGGAGAAGCTGGTGCTGTTGACGCCGATCGTCATCGGCAAGGACAATCTCGACAAGGCGGAGAGGTTGAACGAGACGAAGTGAAAGTAGGGCCCATGACGGGTGGAGGTCGCGCTCTGTCGCGCCCCCCTCTGTCCTGCCGGACATCGCCCTCACTTGGGGGGAGATTGGCCGTCACGTCTGCTTTCGCCAATCGCCAACGTTATAGAAATAGTGCTGCCGGCAAAACTGCTGATCTCCCCCCGTGTGGGGGAGATGTCCGGCAGGACAGAGGGGGGCGCTGTCCCGCTGCCTATCGCAATCCGGGAGCAATGCTTGTCCGCCGTTGAACCCACCGCATCATCGCCCCCGCTCCTTTCCGTCGAAGGCGTGACCAAGCATTTTTCCGGCGTCACCGCGCTCATCGACGTTTCGCTCGAGGTGCGGCCCAGTGAGATCCTTGGCCTGCTCGGCGAGAACGGCGCCGGCAAGTCGACGCTGTTGAAAATCCTGTCCGGCGTGATGCCGCCGTCAAGCGGCCGCATCGTCTTCGACGGCGCCGACTACGCGCCGTCCAGTCCGCAGGATGCGAAGCGGCATGGCATCGTCACCATCTATCAGGAACTGAGCCTGATCCCGACGCTGACGGTTGCGGAAAACATTTTCATCGGCCGCGCGCCGCTCGGGCCGCTCGGGCTGGTCAGCTGGCGCAGGATGGAGGACGCCTCGCGCGCGATCATCGCCCGCGTCGGTCTCGACATCGATCCGGCGACGCCGGTGTCCTCGCTGTCGGTAGCCGAACAGCAGCTGGTCGAAATCGCCCGCGCTCTGTCGCTGGAAAGCCGCCTGATCATCATGGACGAGCCGACCTCGGCGCTGACCGAGACCGAGGTGCAGAAACTGATGTCGATCATGGACAGGCTGCGCAAGGACGGTGTCGCCATCATGTTCGTCACCCACCGGCTGGAAGAAGCGTCCGCCATTTGCGACCGCATGACCGTGCTGCGGGACGGCAGGCTGGCCGGTCATCTCGACCGCGACGGCCGGCCCATCCAGATTCCGAAGATCATCGAGAAGATGGTCGGCCGCGCCGCCTCCGAACTCTACGCGCGGCCGACGCAGCGCGATGTCGCCGGCGAGGTCAGGCTCTCGGTGCGCGGGCTGCGGACGGTACGCGACCCGTTGGCGCCGCATGCCATCGTACTCGAAGGCGTCAACCTCGATCTGAAGGCCGGCGAAATCCTCGGCGTTGCCGGCCTCGTCGGTTCCGGCCGCACCGAGCTTGCCCGCGCCATTTTCGGCGCCGACCGCATCGCGGCCGGCACAATTGCGCTCGACGGTAAGCCGATCGCCCCGGCCTCCCCCGCAGACGCCATCAAACTCGGCATCGGGCTGGTGCCGGAAGACCGCAAGCACCAGGCGATTTTTGCAGCACTTGGCATTCTCAACAATTTCTCCATCGCCTCGCTCGGCCGCTACAGCAATGGGGCCGGCTTCATGGCCGAACGGCGCGAGCGCGAGGCGCTGGCCGGCTATCGCAAGGCACTGTCGATCCGCATGGCCTCGCCCGAGCAGGCGATCGAGGGCCTGTCCGGCGGCAATCAGCAAAAGGTGATCCTGGCCCGCTGGCTGGCGCGCGACCCGAAAGTACTTATCGTCGACGAGCCGACGCGCGGCGTCGATGTCGGCGCCAAGGCCGAAGTGCACCAGATCCTGGTGCAGCTTGCCGCACGCGGCATCGCCATCATGATGATCTCGTCGGAGCTGCCGGAGGTGCTGGCAGTGTCGGATCGCATCGTTACGATGCGGCGCGGCCGTATCACCGGCGAAATGCCGGGCATCGAAGCGACCGAGGAAAAACTGATGGAACTGATGGCGCTCGACCGCAAGCAGGACGCAACGCAATGACCAGCACCACCGAACAGACCCAGCGCAGCGGCATCAACATCGCGCGGCTTCTGATGAGTTTTGGGCCGCTGATGTTCCTGGCGGTGTTGATCGTCATCTTCACCGTGCTGAAGCCGAGCTTCATCGATCCAATCAACCTGTTCAACATTTTGAGGCAGATCTCGATCACCGGGCTGATCGCGCTCGGCATGACTTTCGTCATCCTCACTGCCGGCATCGACCTGTCGGTCGGCTCACTGCTCGCCTTCTGCGGCATGGTGGCGGCGGTGGTGGCCAAGGGCGGCACCGCCAACACGCTGTCGCTGTCGACCACGGGCACGCAAGGATATGGCTGGTTCGCCGCCTTGCTTGCCGCCGTCATCGTCGGGGCGCTGGCCGGCGGCGTCCAGGGCTTTGCCATCACCAGGCTGAAAGTGCCGCCCTTCGTCGTCACGCTGGGTGGTCTCACAGTGTTTCGCGGCCTGACGCTGACCATCTCCAATGGTGGACCGATCTCCGGTTTCGACGCCTCGATGCGCTGGTTCGGCACCGGGCTCATCGGACCGGTGCCGGTGCCGGCGATCATCTTCGCGGTGGCGGCCATCCTGTGCCACATCGTGCTGCGCTATACGCGCTACGGCCGCGCCGTCTATGCCGTCGGCGGCAATGCCGAGGCCGCGCGCCTTTCGGGCCTGCGCGTCGACCGCATTCTGATCTCGGTCTATGTCATCGTCGGCTTCTTCGCCGGGCTGGCGGCCTTCGTTTTGTCAGCACGGCTCAACTCCTCCGAAGCCGTAGCCGGCATCGGCTACGAACTTACGGTGATTTCCGCCGTGGTCATCGGCGGTACCTCGCTATTCGGCGGCATCGGCTCGGTCGGCGGCACGGTGGTGGGCGCAGCGCTGATCGGCGTGCTGCAAAACGGGCTGCAGTTCAACAATGTCTCGTCCTACACACAAAGCATCGTCATCGGCCTGATCCTGATCCTGGCCGTGGCCTTCGATCGTTGGCTGAAGTCGCGGGTAAGGCGGTAAGGGATCGGCCATGGTTCAGATCAGGGCGATGGCAGAGAACGATGTAGCGTCGGTATCGCGGCTGCTGGGAGAGTCTTGGCGGCGCACCTATTCGTCGATCCTGGGACCTGAAAATACCGCGCGGCTCTCGGACGACAAGCATGCGCCCGAGCGGCTGGCAGAGGAACTTGGGGACGACAACAAGATGTCGTTCGTGGCCGAACGGCCGGACGGTTCGATCGCCGGCTACGCGATGGCGGCGATGGACGATCGTGGCGATGTCCTGCTCGACCGGCTGCACATCGACAAGACAGAGTTCGGCAGCGGGCTCGCCACCGACCTGCTGCACGCGGTGCTTGTCGCGCATGCCGGCATCCCCAGCATTGCGCTGGAAGTGATCGAGGGCAACGACCGGGCGATCGCCTTCTATCGCAAGCACGGTTTCGAAGTGGTCGAGCGCCACACGGCCGCGCACGGCGTTGGCGGCCACGCCTCGCTGATCATGCGCCGGCTGCTGTCGAGGGCGTAAGGAAGGGAACAGGCAGTGTGGAATAGGGAATAAGGTGGCGCGGATCGATACCCTACGCCTACAGCCTACTGCGCCGCCGCTTGCCTGCCGTCCTCGTCGTCCGGCATATCGAGAATTTCGATCAGCCGCGCCACCTTCGTTCCCGGCAAGCGGCGGCCCTCGTTGACCAGCGCCTCGTCGGCACCGAGCCAGGCGAACGCCTCGCGCAGTTCTTCAAGGGTGGCGCCGGTCAGCGCGATGTCGGCTATGACTGCCTCGTCTACCGGCCCCAACACCGAAATGATGTCGTCGCGTGTCATGGTCACCTCCATGCTAAGTGCCGGCCGGTCGTCGAGATGACGCCGAGACCCGGCCATCCAGCCAACGGATTGCGAGTAAAAACCGCCGACAAAGCAGAATCTGGGTCTTCTTTTCGACTAAGCAAGATGAACGCGCGCGCCTTTTGCCGTCAAGCAGCCGAGTGCGGATCGATGCTGTAGAGATGCACGGGATAGCCGGGACCGATGGCGTCGCGCACCCGGTCCGTCCAGGCGAGGACCGCCGGATAAGCCGCCAGCGCAAAGCCGCAATCTTCGGCACGGTGGCCGTAGGCATAGACAGCAATGTCGGCGATGGTGAGCGTGTCGCCGACAAGGAACGGCGTGTCGTTCAGGCTGCGCTCCAGCGCTGCCAGCGTGCGGGCGCCGGCTTCGCGCTTGGCCGGAAGCATCGCCTGGTTGCGCTCCAGCCTTCCGGCCAGCGTCCAGAAGCGCAGGGAGCCGATGACCGGCTCGACATGGTACTGTTCGAAGAACAGCCATTGCATAACTTTCGCGCTGACATAGCGATCCGCCGGCAGCAAGGGCGTGCCTTCGGCAAGATAAATGAGGATCGCATTCGATTCGGCGATTGCACGGCCATCCTCGAGTTCGAGCACAGGAACGGCGCCGGCCGGGTTGAGCTTCAGGAAGGCGTCGGTGTGGCTCTCGCCCTCGAAAATCGACACCAGGCGGCTTTCATAGGGGATGTTGAGCAGGCCGAGCACGACCCTCGCCTTCCAACCGTTTTGCGACGGCAAATAATCATGAAGCGTGAGCATGGCTGTCCTTTCGCTGGGGTCGACGCCTGATTTGCACGGTGCCACGATA
The DNA here is from genome assembly GCF_040324035.1 of Mesorhizobium sp. M0016. Classification (NCBI taxonomy): domain Bacteria; kingdom Pseudomonadati; phylum Pseudomonadota; class Alphaproteobacteria; order Hyphomicrobiales; family Phyllobacteriaceae; genus Mesorhizobium; species Mesorhizobium sp. M0016. The sequence goes on from NZ_JAMYVM010000020.1 coordinate 127,393, forward strand.
CCAGCCACCCGAATCCTGCAATGTGTACGCGCGAAAACAGATAAACTATACGCATGTAAAGTTTTATTGACTTCGCTGTATGTGCGATTTACCCGATAAACACTTGCGTCGGATAACTGCGCGGGCAAGCAATCAGTCTGCGTGTGAGAGGAATCGCAAGCATGAGCCTTTCGCGCCGCAGCGAGATCGCCGCCGAGGCCGTGGGGCCAACGATCGTCGCCGGCGAAATCCTGGTCGAGATCATGGCGACGGAACGGGGTTTCGGCTTCCTCGAGCCGCAAACGCTCGTCGGGCCATTCCCCAGCGGTGCGCCGGCGATCTTCATCGATCAGGTTGCGCGGCTGGGGGGCGGCGCCGGCATTATCGGCTGCGTCGGCCGCGACGATTTCGGCACGCTCAACCTGGACAGGCTGGAGCTCGACGGCGTCGACGTCTCAGCCGTCGATATCAGCGACCGCTTCCCAACGGGATGCGCCTTCGTGCGCTACCGGCCCGATGGTATCAGGGACTTCGTCTACAACATCGCCGAATCCGCCGCCGGGCAGATCCACCTGACCACTGCTGCGCGCCTGCTGGCGGACAGGGCCGGCCATCTGCATATCATGGGATCGACGCTGTCGGTGGCAGGGCTGAAGGAGATCGTCAGCTACGCAGTGCAGGCGGTTCGTGCCCGCGGCGGCTCGACCTCATTCGACCCGAATGTGCGCAAGGAGCTGATCGACGGCTCCGACGGCGCACTGTTTTCCGCACTCATCGACGATGCCGACCTGCTGCTGCCGTCCGGCGACGAATTGCTCGCTACGGCGGGCGTCGATGACGAGCATCAGGCGGTGGCGGCGCTGTTTGCCAGGGGCGTCGGCGAGATCGTGCTGAAGCGCGGTGCTGACGGCTCTTCCTGGTTCGGCGCCGACGGCGCCAGGATCGACTGCGCCGGTTTTCAAGTCGAGGAAGTCGACCCGACGGGCGCCGGCGACTGCTTTGGCGCCACCTACCTGACTTGCCGCCGCCAGGGGATGGAGCCCGGCAAGGCGCTGCTTTATGCCAATGCCGCCGGCGCCCGCAACATCACCCGGCGCGGCCCGATGGAAGGCACCGCCGGCTTCGATGCGCTTGACCAATTCATCAAGGGAACAGCGAGACGGACATGAGCGCCAACCCGCTTGCAGGCCTCGCCAGCGCGCGCAAAAACGGCTCGCCCTACGGCATCACCTCGATCTGCTCCGCGCATCCGCTGGTGATCCAGACGGCGATCAGGCGCGCCGTTGCCGACAGGGAGAAAAACCTGCTGATTGAGGCAACCTGCAATCAGGTCAACCAGTTCGGCGGCTATACCGGAATGACCCCGGCGCTGTTCGTCGCCTTCGTGCTGGAGATCGCCTGCCGCGAGGGGCTGGAAGCCTCGCGCATCATCTTCGGCGGCGACCATCTGGGACCGAACCCGTGGCGCGCAGAGCCGGCGGCGCAGGCGATGGACAAGGCTGAGGCCATGGTCGGCGCCTATATCGCGGCCGGCTTCACCAAGATCCATCTCGACGCATCGATGGGCTGCGCCGGCGAGCCGGCGGCGCTCGACGACGAGACCATCGCCACCCGGGCGGCGCGGCTGGCAAAGGCGGCCGAAACGGGCGCGCACGCCGCAGGCAGCACCTTGCCGGTCTACATCATCGGCACCGAAGTTCCCGCCCCCGGCGGCGTCGACCATGCGATCAGCGAGTTGAAGCCGACCGAGGCGGCGGCGGCGCGGCGCACGATCGAGGTTCACCGGGAGATCTTTGCCCGCGAAGGCCTGACCGAGGCGTTCGGCCGCGTCATGGCCGTGGTGGTGCAGCCGGGCGTGGAATTCGGCAGCCAGAATGTCGTCGCCTACGCGCCCGAAAAATCCAAGGGCCTGACCGGCTTGCTCGATGAGCAGCCGTCGCTCGTCTACGAGGCGCATTCGACCGACTACCAGACCCGTGCGGCTTTGACCGCGCTGGTCGCAAACGGCTTTCCTATCCTCAAGGTCGGCCCCGGCCTGACCTTCGCCTTGCGCGAGGCGCTTTACGGGCTCGACCTGATCGCCTCCGAAATGGCCAGGGACTATGGCGACCGGTCGCTCGCCCGCACCATGGAAAGCGCGATGCTGGCAGCACCCGGCCATTGGCACAGCCACTATCATGGCAACGAAGCAGAGCTCTATGTGCAGCGGCATTACAGCTACAGCGACCGCATCCGCTATTATTGGAGCAACCCCACCGCTGTCGCGGCGGTCGAGCGCCTGCGCAAGGCGCTGGACGACGTTGCCATTCCCGAAACGCTGATGCGGCAATTCCTGCCGGCGCTGCCGGCCGAACTCGGGCCGGCGGGCAATCCCGAGGCTATCCTTCTCGAAGCTGTCGATCAGGTGCTGGCCGACTATGACGCGGCCTGCCGTGGGACCTGAGTGCATTTGCGCCGGGTTGATCTTTGCCTCAGCCCAGTGTCTCTGACGTTTCCATGAAACCAGCCATGTTCTTTCTCCTGTTCGCGGCCTCTCTGCTGGCGTCGCCGGCACGCGCCGACTGGAAGCCGGTCGAAAAGGTCGAGACCTACGCCATCGCAGGGCGGACCGGCCCGGAACTCTATGCCGCGATCGGCGAAGCCGGCCCCTTGCTCGGCAAGGGTCGGGTCATTGCGCACACCAATTTCAAGCTGACCTGGACCAGGGACTACAGGCCGCAAGGCGACGCCTGCGTGCTCAAATCGGCGCGCCCGAAACTGATCATCACCTACACCTTGCCGAAGCCGGCCGAACCGTTGCCGGCTTCCGTCCAGAAGAACTGGACGGTGTTCATCGCCGGGCTCGCCGCCCACGAGAGAGTGCATGGCGCAGCCATCGCAGAGATGGTGCGCAAGATCGAGGCGGTGAGCGTCGGCCTGACCGTTACTGATGACCCCGCCTGCAGCAAGATCAGAACCGAGCTGACGAGGCAACTCGCCCAGATCTCGCTGGCTCAGCGGCAGGCGAGCCGCGACTTCGACCGGGTCGAATTCGGCCCCGGCGGAAACCTGCAGAAGCTGGTGCTGGCTTTTGTGAATGGGGGGTAGTTTGCCGGCGAACCGGTCATTGCGCCGGTGTTCCGAACGACAAGAGCACCGGCCGCATGGCCGCTTTACAGGCAGGCTTGGTAGCGCTACCGTCTGATCGTCACGCGACCTGTTGGGGGAATGGGAGACGGTCGCGAGGCGGGAGAGGAGCGGTTTCCTTCGGGGCGTCGCAAGAAGCATTCGGGAGGAGATCGATGGCGTCTGTCGCGATCGGCGATGTTTACAAATCGTTCGGGACCGTCGAGGTCCTGCATGGCGTCAGTGTGGATATCGACGACGGCGAATTCGTCACGCTGGTCGGCCCGTCGGGTTGCGGAAAATCGACCCTTCTCAGGATGATCGCCGGCCTGGAAAAGATTTCTCGGGGCGAGATCGCGATCGGGGATCGGGTCGTCAACAACGTTGCGCCGAAAGAGCGCGACGTTGCCATGGTGTTCCAGAACTACGCGCTCTACCCCCACATGACGGTCGCCGAGAACATGGCGTTCTCGCTCATGCTCAAAGGTGTTTCGAAGGCCGATTGCGCTACCAGCATTCAGCGCGCCGCCGAAATCCTCGGGCTGGTGCCATTGCTGACGCGATATCCGCGCCAGCTTTCCGGCGGCCAGCGCCAGCGCGTCGCCATGGGCCGGGCGATCGTGCGCGATCCACAGGTTTTCCTGTTCGACGAACCGCTCTCCAATCTCGACGCCAAGCTCAGGGTGCAGATGCGCGCCGAGATCAAGGAACTGCACCAGCGGCTCAAGACGACCACAGTCTATGTCACCCACGACCAGATCGAGGCCATGACCATGGCCGACAAGATCGTCGTCATGCATGACGGCATCGTCGAACAGATCGGACCGCCGCTGGAGCTCTACGACAGGCCAAACAATCTCTTCGTCGCCAGTTTCATCGGCTCGCCCGCCATGAACCTGATCAAGGGCGAGATCGTCACCGACGGGTCTCCGTCCTTTCGCGGCGCCGGGGGAATTTCCGTGCCGCTGGCCGGCGCGCCGGCCGTTGGCAACGGTCATCCGGTGGTGCTGGGAATACGGCCCGAGCATTTGCGGCTATCGTCAGACCCAGTCTCTTATACCAATCTC
>NZ_JAMYVM010000021.1:0-131009 GCF_040324035.1 Mesorhizobium sp. M0016
GATGCGGCTGCGCAGGATTTCGATCGATTCGGTGCCGGATTTCTTGACCAGCTCGGCCACTTCGCCGGCATTTTTCAGGGCGGCTGCGCAGGATTTCGATCGATTCGGTGCCGGATTTCTTGACCAGCTCGGCCACTTCGCCGGCATTTTTCAGGGCGGCTTCGAAGGATTTCCTGGCGAACTCCGCCTGTTTTGTCATCAGTTCCTGGGGATTGCCCGGCGCCTTGTAGCTCTGCGCCATGTCGCTGACTTCACGCAGCGTGTCCTGCAGCATCTCGCGCTGTCTGGACAACAATGAGGTCGCGCCGGCAGCTCCCGCCCGCGCCGATCTTTCCAGGGCCTCGAGGTTCTTGCGATGATGCGCGAGGATCGCCTCGACATTCGGCACCTTCAGGTCACGGCCGAACCGGCTGAACATGTCAAGGAACGAATCGGAGTCGGGTTGTTTGGCCATTGCTCGTGCTCCCCAGTGTCGCAAATGCTGAACCCTGTTCTGGACAATAGCACTCGCGCGCCGTGTGTCCATTCGGACGCCCAAGCAATTCAGCGGCAAATGCAGCATCAGCCAGCGAGAAACAGCCTCTCCGCCGTGTAGAGCACGATACCCGCCAATCCGCCGATAATCATGCCATTGAAGCGGATATATTGCAGGTCCTTGCCGATGTTCATCTCGATCAGCCTCGTCAGTTGGGCAAGGTCCCAGCGCTTGACCTGGTCGGCGATGAATGTCGACACACCGCTCTTCTGGCTCTCGACGAACGACGACAGCGCCACGACAAAGCCCTGGTTCATGTCGGCCCTGATCTGCGGATCGCCTGAGAGATGGCGGCCGACCTCGACGAACATGTTGGCGAGATGCGCGCGAACAATCGAATTCTCCGCCTTGGCGTCCTGTTCGATGAACAGGCTGAGGCTCTGCCACATGTCGCCGGCGAGCGACTTCACTTCCGGCCGCGCCAGGAAATCGCGTTTCAGCTTCTCGGCCCGTTTGGCGTATTGCTTCGAGGTTCTGAGCCGCTCGATGAAGCTGTGCGCGAAACGGTCGAATTCGGCGCGCATCGGATGGTCGGGATCGGCGCGCACCTCGTCGAGCAGCGAGCCGGCGGAAGCGACGATCTTCTTCAGCAGATAGGCGTCGGCTCTGAACAGGTTGAACAGCGACGGCAATTCCTCGCGGATTTTCTCGCGCATGGTCGCCAGCGCCTCTTCATCGTTCAGGAACCGGCCGATCACCCTGGTGAATTCGTCGAAGAGTTTCTGGTGGCGGCGGTCGTCGGTCAGTGCCGACAGCAATTCGGCCGCGAGCGGCGCCAGCGGCACCTTGTCGATCTGCTCCAGCATGCGGCTGGTGACGAAGCCCCGCAGGCCGGATTGCTCGATCGCCGCAAGCGTCTGCGGGACCAGCCGTACGACGAAGCGCGACAGGCCGGCAGAGCGTTCGGCGTCAGTCAGCCAGTCGGCGACGAGTGCTGCAAAATCGACCTCGGCCAGCTTTTCCCGCACCGGCCCGGGCGCCAGAAAATTGACCTCGATGAAGCGGCCCAGATTATCGGCGATGCGGTTCTGGTTCGCTGGGATGATGGCGGTGTGCGGGATCGGCAGGCCCAGCGGCCGCTTGAACAGCGCCACCACCGCGTACCAGTCGGCCAGGCCGCCAATGGTCGCCGCCTCGGCGAAGGCCGCCACGAAGCCCAGCCACGGATACTTGGCCTCGAACGATTTGGCCACGGCAAAAACCACGACGCAAAGCACCAGCGCAGCCGTGGCGAGGAACTTTGTCCGCCGCAACGCGAAAAGCTTGGCGCCCGTCTCGGCATCAAAACCGCCAGGCGCCAGGGACGAAGCCGATTGGGACATGATACGCCGCTCCTCATCGATCTCTTGGCTATCTGGCATGGGCTATTTAGGGGGTGTTTGGGCCCGTAGCATGATCGGATGGGCCGATTTCGGCCGGGAATTGCCGGTTTCGCACGCAAAGTTGACAAGAATGTTCATCTATCATGCAATCCCAGTCTGGAATTGTTCCAAGGTATAGGCCATATTCCGATCAGGCCAGTGTGGGCGAATCCGAAACTCCGGGTGAGAAAGCCGCACCAGCACAATCTAAAATCTGGTGCAGTTCCAACGCGCCAGCACTCGGGTGAGGAATGAAATGCGGCTGACGCGCCAGACCAACTACGCCATGCGCATCCTGATGTATTGCGCCGCCAACAACGATCGCCTGAGCCGCATCCCCGAGATTGCGGCCGCCTATTCGGTGTCGGAGCTTTTCCTGTTCAAGATCCTGCAGCCGCTGGTCGAGCATGGCCTGGTCGAGACAGTGCGCGGCAGGAATGGCGGCGTGAGGATCGGCCGCCCCGCCGAGCAGATCAGCCTGTTCGACGTCGTACGGGTGACCGAAGAGAGCTTTGCCATGGCCGAATGCTTCGAGAACGATGCCGCCGAATGCCCGCTGGTCGACAGCTGCCAGCTGAATTCGGCGCTGCGCGAGGCGCTCAACGCCTTCTTTGCCGTACTCTCCCGCTACACCATCGCCGATATGGTGGCGGCGCGCCCGAATGTGCGTCATTTGCTCGGCATCGACATGCTGATCCAGCGAGCACCGGCCGCCTGAGTTTTCTAGTGCATGTCGCTCAAAAGTGGCCCCGGTTTTGAGACAACGACATGCATAAAGACAAAGACCTAAAGCGCGTCGCCTGAGTCCGTTCAAACGCGACGCGCTTTAGGCGGCTGACTGCGGCAAGACAAACGGCATGTTCGCCGCCGGCAACACACCGACCCTTAGCCGACAATCGAACACCTTTTCGATCAGATCGTCGCTCAGGACCTCCTGCGGTGAACCGTCGGCGGCGAGCCGGCCGCGATGCATCACGAAAATCCGGTCGGCATACATGGCCGTCAGATTGAGGTCGTGCAGGATGGCGATCACACCGCCGCCGCGCCGGGCGAAATCGCGGGCGATGTTCATGATGATCAGCTGGTGCTTGATATCGAGGCTGGAGACCGGCTCGTCGAGATAGAGATAGCGCGGCTTGCCGTCCAGCACCGGCGCCCAGACCTGGCACAGCACGCGCGCCAGCTGCACACGCTGTTGTTCGCCGCCCGAAAGCTCCTGATAGAAGCGGCCGGCAAAGCCGTCGAGGTCGACCCGCGCCAGCGCCCGCTCGGGCAGACGATCATCTTCGCCCGGCAGAACGCCGGAACGGCCGCCGATAAGGCCGAGCCTGACCACTTCGTGCACGGTGAAGGGAAAGGACAGGGTAGTCGCCTGCGGCAGCACGGCACGCACGGTCGCGGCCTCCACCGGCCTCATCGCGGAGAGGTCGCGCCCGTTGACGGCCACTGTCCCCGTAAACGCCAGATCGCCCGACAACGCCTTCAAGAAAGTCGTCTTGCCCGAGCCGTTCGGTCCGACGATGGCGGCGATCTCGCCCGGCCGTGCGACAAAATCGACATTAGCGACGATGCGTTTGCCGCCCATCGCCACCGAGACATCGCGTGCTTCGATCATGCCGCCTCACAAGTCGATTACGCCGCGCTTGCGCAGCAGGATCCAGAGGAAGAACGGCGCGCCGGCGATCGCCGTGACGATGCCGATTGGCAATTCGGCCGGCGCCACGATGACGCGGGCAACTGCGTCGGCAAGAAGCAGCATCGAGGCGCCGAGCAGCGCCGACGCCGGCAAGAGATAGCGATTGTCCGGACCGATCAGCAGCCGCAAGAGATGCGGCACGACGATGCCGACAAAACCGATGCCTCCGCTGACTGCGACAGAGGCGCCGACCGCTGCCGAGACGCCGACGATCGCGGTGTATTTCAGCCGCTGTACCGGGATGCCGAGATGTCCGGCCGTCGCCTCGCCGAGCGCCAGGGCGTTGAGGCCTTTGGCCAGGAACGGCATTGCCGCAAGCGCCAGCACGATGATCGGCCCGACGGAAGCGATCTTCGGCCAGGTCGCGCCGCCAAGCGAGCCCAGCTGCCAGAAGGTCAGGTCGCGCAACTGCCGGTCGTCGGCCATGAAAATCAGGATACCGGTCAGCGCCATGGCAAGGGCTGCGAGCGCAATGCCGGCAAGCAGCATGGTGGCGACCGAGGTGCGCCCCTGCCGCGTGGCGACGCGGTAGAGCACCAGCGTCACCGCAAGGCCGCCGCAGAAAGCGGCGAGCGGCAAGGCCATGCCGCCGAGCGCCAAAGTGAGCGGCGCCAGCCATGTTGTGCCGAGCACGATGACGGCGACGGCGCCGAGGCTGGAACCGGCTGAAACGCCGATCAGGCCGGGATCGGCGAGCGGATTGCGAAACAGGCCCTGCATGACCGCGCCCGATACGGCCAGCGCCGCACCGATCAGCACGCCGAGCAGCACGCGCGGCATGCGGATGTCGTAGACGATCAGCCGGTCGCGGGCGCCAAGCGCGGCGTCGGCCGGCACGGCGCCGGTTAGCCAGTCACGAATGACACCGACGGCCGATGCATCGGAAGCGCCCGACCTCAGAGACAGGAACAGCGAAAGGGCAAGGGCCACGCACAGGAGCAAAATAACCAGGCGCGCGCGCCCGGAACGATCGCCCTCGGCCATCTTGCGCGCCGTGCCGGCGATCGACTGATCCACCATCGGCTCAGTCCGTGACCTGGCTGCCATAGAGCGAGACTGCGAGATCGTGGATGGCATCGGCCGTGCGCGGCCCGAAGCCGAGCAGATAGCTGCCATCCATCAGGATCAGTTTGCGGCCTTCACCCGCCGGCGTCGAGGTGATCGACGGGATGGCGAAAAGCTCGGCCTCCGCAATCGGCGGTCCGGCATTCTTCATGGCCAGGATCACGTCCGGCCTGGCGGTTACGATGGCCTCGTCGGACATCTGCTTGTAGCCGGAAAAACCTTCGACGGCGTTGACCGCACCGGCGAGCTTGATGATGCCATCACCGGCGGTGTCGGTGCCGGCGGCCAGGATCTTGCCGCCCTGGATCGACAGCACGAACAGGATGCGCTTGCGCTGCTTGATCGACGCCGTCTGCTTCTCGGCCGCCTTCAGCTTGGCGTCGGTCTCAGCCACCAGCGTCTCGGCCTTGGCGTCGACGCCGAGCGCCTTGCCGACGATGCGGATCTTTTCCAGGATGCCGTCATGGCTGTAATGCTCGGGCACGTCGATGAACGGAACGCTCGACTTTTTCAGCACATCGACCGCTTCCTTCGGCCCACTGCCATGCAGCGCCAGAATGCCCGAAGGATTGACCGACAACACGCCTTCCGGCGACAGCTGGCGCATATAGCCGACGTCGGGCAGCGCGACCGCGGCGGCGGGGTAGCGGCTGGTCGAATCGCGGGCGACGAGATGACCTTCCTCGCCAAGCGCGTAGACGATCTCGGTGATCGAACCGCCGATCGCCACGATCCGCGACGTGTCGGCAAACACGGCCACGTTCTCGCTGGCCGGCACTGGGGCGGCAATAAACAGCGACAGGCCCATGGCCGCGGCAAGCGTCCTGAACAGTGAAATCATCGTCGTTTCCTCAGGCTGCGGTCGGGCTTGGAATGCGCGGCAGGTTCTCGGCAAGGAACCGCCAGTCGTCGCGCTCGCCCTCGCCTTCATGGCGCTTGCCGAAGAACTGGATGATCATCTTGCCGTCGGCGCCATAGGCTTCGAGCGAGGTGACATGACCGTCCTTGGTCGGTTTGCGCACCGCCCACACCTCCTGGATTTGGTCGGTGCGCAGATGCAGGTGGAACGTCTCGTCCATCACGTTGATCCACGGCCCCATCGGCCTGATCGACTTGACGGGACCGGAATGGATCTGGATGCAGCCTCGGTTTCCGACAAAACACATGATCGGCATGCCGTCGGCGGCGGCATGGTGGAACATGGCGCCGATGGCGTCATTGTCGAGCAGCCAGGCATAGTCCTGGCCGACCATGCGCACGGCCTGGCGGCGGGTAAGCTTCAGCGTTTTCAACATGCCAAAGAACTGATGCACGTCGGTCAGCCGGCTCCAGCGGTCGCGCAGATCATCGATGTCTGCGGCAATGCCCGACGTCTCCGCGTCGTCGTCGGCCACGCCTGCGATAGACACGGTCGCCTCCTGGTTCGGCGATTCGAGTGCGGCCACGAGCTTCTGGTAGGCATAGAGATTGGACGCCGGCCGCAGATGCACCTTGTGCACCGCATCGCCGGCCGCGTCGAAGAATTGCAGGCTGCGGCGGATGTCGCCGCCGTCGCGCTTTTCCACGGCAAAGCCATGCGCCCAGACTTTGGGAAAAATGCGCAGGTCGATGTTTTCGCCCAGCACCATGGCATTGTGCGCGCCTGTGACAACCTTGTCGTAGACGCCGATCTTCTCGTGCACCGCGCTTTCGTTGCGGGTCAGTGCCATCACTTCGCCAACGGCATCGAGGCCTGTCAGAAGATCGTTGACCCTGGGCTCGACGCGCACGACGCCGTCGCCGCAATGCGCGGCCACCAGCTCGGCCTCGGAAATACCGAGCTCGGCGGCAAGATCGCGCTCGCGCGCTTTCGGATTGTCTGCCCGCGCCCGCCGGATTTCATGCGGGGCGGGTTTTGCGCGCTGGTCCATGTCCTGCTTACCTGTCTGCCGTGTTTGGTCGTTTCGTCACTTGTTGAGGATGAGCTTGCCCTGGCGGGTGATCTTCAGCCGATAGAGCGCGCCATGGTGCTCGATGCCGATCTCGTGCTCGCCCTGGAACAGCGTGTTGGAGGACAGCGTCCGCACCGCCAGCGGCACCCGGTCGAAGCGGGTCGGCGTCTCCTCGGAACGGCGGACGCGGTAACGGAAGTCGTTGGGATTGTGGGTGTTCATCTCTTTCGATCCCTTTCCTGTGCCGGGCAACTGGCTAGGCGTTGCAAAAATGCCGATTCATTTCTTGACTCGCATAATCATGTTTATTAGTCAGTGCAATACCGGACCAAATGAGTCAACATTTAAGACGCCGGACAGAATGAAAAATGCCAGCGAGCACCAAGCCAGCCAGCATCGAACCTGGAATTTTGGAGTTGGGGCATGGGCTTGGGAAATTGTGGACGACTGGGTCTGGCGAACGCCGATCCGGTGCATCGACCTATGGCAAAGGCAATGGCAGCCTTGCTTGCGGGGGCAGCGACGATCGCGCTGCTGACATCGCCGGCCAGCGCTCAGCCGGCCGCTGACCAGGCCGACCAGACCAGGAAAACCGAGGACACCAAGCCGGCGCCCGCCGGCGCGACCCTGCTGGACAAGATCCTCGTCATCAGCCGCACCGGCGAGACGGCAATCGAATCGCTGGCCTCGGCCAGCCATGTTGACCAGGAACAGCTCGACCGCCGCATGGCGACGACGCCGAACGAAATGCTGCTCGGTGTGCCTGGTGTCGCCGTGCAGGCCGATGCGCGACGCGTCAGCTCCAGCATCAACATCCGCGGCCTGCAGGATTTCGGTCGCGTCGCGGTCATCGTCGACGGTGCCAGGCAGAATTTCCAGCGCTCAGACCACGGCACGCAGTCGACCTTCTATGTCGATCCCGAGCTCATCAAATCCGTTGACGTCATTCGCGGACCGACCGCCAACACCTACGGCTCCGGCGCCATTGGCGGCGTCGTCTTCTTCGACACCAAGGATGCGGTGGATTTCCTCAGACCGGGCGAAACCTGGGCCGGCTCCGTCACCGGGCGCTATGAAAGCAACGGCAAGGGCTGGACCGCCAGCGCCAGCGGCGCCTACAAATTCAACGACGATTTGGATGTGCTGGGCAACATCGTCTACCGCGACTACGGCGACTACAAGAATGGCAGCGGCGACACCGTCGCCGGCACCGGCTTCGACCTGCTGAGCGGCCTGCTCAAGACCACAATCCGCCCCAGCGAAGACAGCGAATTGAAGCTCGGCTGGGTCGGCTCGAGCGACGGCTGGACGGAAACCAGCGGCGGCGTGCCGGCCAACGACGTCTACGTGAAGTCGAACACCTTCACCGCCCGCTACAACATCACCGACGACGCCAGGAGCTGGCTCGATCTCCACATCAACGCCTCCTACAACAAGACCAATCTCGACCTCACCACGCTGGTCCCGCAGAACCGCTTCGATCCGACGACCGGCCTTCCCGTGCTGCTGCCCGTCGGTTCGACCTCGACCTTCGACGTTGGCACGGCCGGCGTCGACATCTGGAACACGTCGCGCTTCGAAACAGCCGGTGTTGCGCACGAATTGACCTATGGCGGCGACTGGGTGGGTGACGATGTCGAGACCGGCGGCACCGCCGGCGGCGACAGCTTCTACACCCCATCGGGCAAGCGTAGTGTTTCGGGCGCCTACATCCAGGACAAGCTCACCTGGGACTGGCTCGAGGTCATTGCCGGGCTGCGTTACGACAATTACAGCCTCGAAGACAGCACCCACGAAACGTCAGGTGATCGTCTGTCGCCGCGCATCACCGTTGGTGTCACGCCCTTCGAAAGCGCCAGCCTGGCGGGCCTGCAGTTCTATGGCACCTACGCGGAAGGCTACCGCTCGCCGTCGCTGACCGAAACGCTGATCAGCGGCAACCATCCGGCAGGCGTCACCTTCCCGTTCCTGCCCAACCCAAACCTGCGGCCTGAAACCGGCAAGACCACCGAGTTCGGCGTCAACTACAAGCTGAACGACCTTATCGAGGCCGGCGACGCGTTCCGGCTCAAGGCCGCCTACTTCCACAACGATGTCGACGACTACATCGAAGGCGTCACACTGTCGGCATTCGACCCGACCAGCGGCTGCCCGTTCGGCCCCGGCGTTCCGATCTGCTTCCAGTACCAGAACGTCGCCCAGGCCAAGATAAACGGCTTCGAACTGGAAAGCGTCTACGATGCCGCCTGGGGTTATGCCGGGCTCTCCGCCTCGATCACCAACGGACACACCATCTCCGATGAAGGTGAGCGCGCCGACCTTGCCACCATCCCGTCCTCGCAGGTCACCGGGCAGCTCGGCTTCCGCTTCCTTCAGGACAAGCTGACCGTCGGCGGCGAGGTGCAGTACAACAGCAAGCCGAAGGGCAACCCCGTAGCCAAGGATTATACTCTGGTCAACGCCTTCGCCAGTTACCAGGCCACCGACAATCTGAAGGTGGACTTCCGCGCCGACAATTTGTTCGACGTCAAATACACCAACCCGCTGAACGGCGGCACCACCGCCGTCATCTATGAACCCGGCATCACGCTGAAGCTGGCCGCAACCATGCGCTTTGGAGGCTGACACCCATGACAAGTTTGACGGCATCGCTTCGGCTCCTGACCTCGACGCTGGCGATGTCGCTTGGCTTGATGCCGGCGTGGGCTCAGTCCGCGCCGGCTCCGCAACTCAGCCTCGAGCTCAATGCCGCGCAGCCCTCCGAAAAGGGTTGCCGCCTGACCTTCGTCGTCAACAATGCGCTCGGCGCCGATCTTTCCAAGGCGGCATTCGAGATCGCGCTGTTCAACGAGGCCGGCATTGTCGACCGCCTGAGCGTGCTCGACTTCAAGGACCTGCCGGCCGGCAAGACCAAGGTGATCCGCTTCGACCTCGCCGGCACCGACTGCACCAAACTCAGCCGCGTGCTGATCAACAGCGCCACCGAATGCGCCGGCGTCGAACCGGGCGCCTGCATGCGCGGCCTGAAGACGCAGACCAAGACCGGTATCGCATTCGGCGTTTGAGGTGGGTCTGCATCCCGCCTTCCTGCACGACAATGCGACACGACCAGTCGCAGCTCCGCCGTTATGGCCGGCAACCGATCTTGATTTGACAATCCCGCCGCGCTCGCGGCAGGTCTCGCCGCAAACCATGCAGGACATCACCCCCCTCCCCGACGCCGGCAACGAACCGGCGATAACAATGGACGAGCTCGTACAGCCGGCGGCCGCGGACCGCAAATGGACTGTGGCGATCGTCGCGTCCTGCCTGCTCCATGCCGCTGCCGCAGCGGCGTTCATGGTCGCACCCGCCGGGACATTTGATACCGGGAAGGCAATACAGGCCGAAGGCGCCGATCGATCAGGCGCAGACGTCCTCGGCACCGCTTTGCAAAACCCGGTACCCGACGCGATGGATGTTACCCTGGTAACCGATCCGCAGCCGGCCAAGCCCGTCCAACCCACGCCGCAAACCGAGGCGCCTCAAGCCGTAGAGGAGCCGGCGGCGCCCAAATCTGCGCCGGAATCTGCCAACCAGGCAACCGTCGCTCCCGATGCACCAACGGCCGCCATCCCGGATGATCAAAGTGTCGCCCCAGAGGCTGAGACGCCTGCACCGTCACCGGTTCAAACGCAGAGTTCGGAGGCGTCTCCCGCCAATCAGCCTGCCGTTGAATTGCCTGCCGCGAGGCCACCAGTCCCAAGCCCGAGGCCAAGTACATCAATATCGGGCGCACCAATATCGGGAGAGACTGGCGGCACGGCAGATGGCGAGGAGCGCGAGGCAACGGCGGTTGCCAGCAAAGGCGGAAAACAGAGCGCGGCGGGCAATTCGATGGAATCCGGCTACAGCGTTGAAGTTCAGAACAAGCTTGTCCGCGCCAACCGCCACGTTTCGAAGGCGGTTCAAGCCAAGGCTCGCAACAATGCCAGGGTCTATTTCGTCGTCATGGCCGACGGCAGCGTCAGCGACTTGCAGCTTGTCGAAAGTTCAGGGTCTGCCGAGCTAGACCAATTCGCTTTGAAACTGGTGCGCCAGCAAGCCCCGTTCCCGCCCATTCCACCCGAGACCGGATTATCAAGTTGGGTGTTCAGGGCGCGGATCGGTCCGTTTTAAACAGCTTGTAGACCTTCGCCAAATGGCATCGTCCACCAATTCGAGAGGAAGCCAATGTACATCGCCATGAACCGCTTCAAGGTCCAGAATGGCTCGGAGACCGCCTTCGAGGATGTCTGGAAGAACCGCGATTCGAGCCTCTCGGAGATGAAAGGCTTCAGGGAATTCCACTTGCTGCGCGGCCCGGTCAACGAGGCCGAGGGTTACACGCTGTTTGCCTCGCACACGGTGTGGGCAAGCCATGAGGATTTCGTCGCCTGGACCAAATCCGAGAATTTTCGCGCCGCCCATCGCAACACCGGCACCTCGAAGGTGCATTATCTCGGCCATCCGCAGTTCGAAGGCTTTTGGGTCGTCGAAGGGGCCTGATTGAGATTTCACCCGTCGACGAGATCTGACGACGGTCAGATGCCGTCAGGTTCCGGTTGAATTCCGGCCGCCCAGTCGCCGAAGCCACTGGGCAATGTGCAGGCGCAGCCGCCGCCAGGGCTGTCCGCGTGTCAGGTAGCGCGCCAACCGCGGATCACCGGCCAACTCCGGGAACTGGCGCACATGCTGCGTCAGGAATGCAGGTATGAAATTGCGCCCGTTGAGATCGCTGAGCCAGGCAGAATTCGCCAGCAAATAGTCTGCGGCATCCGCCGCCAACACGCTCCTGTAGCTCCTGTATGCAGGCGTTTGCCGCACATTGCCGCCAGCAAAGGCAGTTCCGGTGGACAGGTTGGAGCCATGCAGGCGATAGAGGCCGAGACCTTCTGACAGGATGAGGCTGCCGCCGGCCTGGTGCGCGAGTGTCGCCGTCAGATAATCCGTCCCGACCTTGGCCTTGAACGGGAAGGACAATACCGGTTCCAGCGCGCCACGCCGGTACATGATCGCCGAGCATTGCGACCACAGCCAGCCCGTCACCGCAGGTGCGAAATAGGTTACCGGATGCTCCGATGCGTAGGCGATCCCGGGCGCCATGCCGGCAAGCCGGCCACCGGGCGCGATGGCGACGCCACTGCGATCCGCTCCGGACCGCGGTTTGCGCAAGGCAAGGAAGGTACCGCCCAGCAAGGTGCCGTCGCCATCGACAAGGAACACATCGGAACTCGACAGTGCGGCCGAATGCGTCGTGTTGAGGTGGGCGGACAGATGCGCGAGGAGAAAATCCGGCAGCCACACGTCATCGGCGTCGAGAAACGCGACGAAGGGCGCGTCGGTTGCGGCAAAGCCGTCGCGGAATCCCGCGGTCTGGCCGCCATTCTCCTTGCGCGCCAACAGGCGCAGGCGCGGGTCTTCTATATCCCTTAGAAGCTGTCGGACATGGTCGGCCGAGCCGTCCGTCGAGGCATCGTCGACGATGACGCATTCCCAATTCCGGTAGGTCTGCGCAAGCACCGAGCGGATCGCCTGTTCGACGTACGGCCGATAGTTGAAGCAGGTGATGACCACCGCCACGCGCGGCAGCTCAAACGGTCGGGACGTGTCTTCCATCTGTTCGGCTGCCCCGCTCGAGTTGCTCTCTGTCCCTTGCGCATACCCTTGCAACCCGACGCAGGCAAGCGAGCCGCGAAAAGCCCCCTAGGCCGCCGCGAGCAGGCTGGCATTGCCGCCGGCAGCCGTGGTGTCGACGCAGACAGCGCGTTCATGCGCATAGGCAGCCGGGTTGAGCACCTCGCTGACCAGAGGCACGATCGGCCCGCTGCGGTCGGCAATGACCTTGCGCACGATCCGCGCCGCCTCGGGCCTGCCCGAGAAGGCGACGACATCGACGCGCAGCGAACGCGCTTCGACTGGGTCTGGCCGACCGTCTATGGCCGCCAGCGGCAACCCCTTGCCGGTCAGCGCCGACAGTGCCGCCGGCGCGCCCGGCGCCACGGCCAGCACCGCATTGCCGGCGGCCAGCGCCTGGATCGTCTGGGCAAGCAGCGTTTCGGCGTCCGGACCGAGGCACAGCACCCGGCCGCGCGGCGACAGCGACAGCGTGTTGGCCTCGCCGGTCGGTCCGGGCAGGTCGACCTGGCCGAAATCGATGGCGGCTGCAGCGCCGATCGCTGCAGCGCCCTTGCCGCGCAGATGCTTTCTCAAGATGGCGATGCGGTCCGGCCGCGTCGACCAGCCGCCAAGCGTCGGATCGGGCAGATTGTCGGCCAATTCGGTCGCCGTCACCTTGTGGCCCTCGGCAATCTCCGTGCCCGCCTCCGGCCCCTTGCGGAACCGCCGGAGATAATGCGGCCCGCCGGCCTTCGGCCCGGTGCCCGAAAGCCCCTCGCCGCCAAAGGGCTGCGAGCCGACGACGGCGCCGATCTGGTTGCGGTTGACATAGATGTTGCCGGCATGGATGCCGTCGACGAAATGCTGGACGCGGCCTTCTATGCGGGTGTGCAGGCCGAAGGTCAGGCCATAGCCCTTGCGGTTGATGGCGGCGATGACGGCGTCGATCCCGTCGGCGTCGAAGCTGGCGACATGCAGCACCGGACCGAACACTTCGCGCTCCATCTCCTCGATGCCCCTGACCCGGAACACATGCGGCGCAACGAAGCGGCCGTCCTTCGGTGCTTCGAGCTTGGCAATCAACCGGCCCTGCAGCCCCATCTTTGTGCAATACTCGCTGATCGATTCCTGCGCCTCGTCATCGATGACCGGCCCGACATCGGTCGAAATCTGCCAGGGATCGCCGATGGTGAGCGCTTCCATGGCGCCCTTCAGCATCTCCAGCATCTTCTTCTCGACATCCTTTTGCACGTAGAGCACGCGAAGCGCCGAACAGCGCTGGCCTGCACTCTGGAAAGCCGATGCCAGTATGTCGCGCACCGCCTGTTCGGGCAGTGCGGTGGAATCGACGATCATGGCATTGAGACCGCCGGTCTCGGCGATCAGCATGGCGTCCGGCGCGGCCGTCTCGGCCAGTTGCTTCTCGATCAGCTTTGCAACCTCGGTCGAGCCGGTGAAGCAGACGCCGGCAATGCGCGGATCCGCAGTTAGCGGTCCGCCGACCGCCGGACCGTCGCCCGGCAGAAGCTGGATGACATCTTCCGGAACGCCGGCCTCGCGCAGCAGCTCGACGGCGCGGAAGGCGATCAGCGGCGTCTGTTCGGCTGGCTTGCCGATGACCGAATTGCCGGTGACGAGCGCTGCCGCGATCTGGCCGGTGAAGATGGCGAGCGGGAAATTCCACGGCGAAATGCACACGATCGCGCCGCGCGCCTCGCTGCCCGCTTCGTTGTTGGCCGCTTCGGCAGCGTAGTAGCGCAGGAAGTCGACGGCTTCGCGCACTTCAGCCACGCCGTCGGCCAGCGACTTGCCGGCTTCCCTTGTAGCCAGCGCGAAAAACTCGACCGCATTGGCCTCATAGAGGTCGGCGGCGCGGTTGAGGATGGCGGCGCGCTCCGCAACGGGACGCTTCGCCCAGGCCGGCTGCGCTTCCACAGCAAAGCGCACCGCGGTCGCGACCTGCTTGGCAGCGGCTTCGGCGACCGTGCCGACGATCTCGGCAGGCTTTGCCGGATTGACCACCGGGCGCTGCTTGCCGTAGCCGGCGGCGCGCGTGATCGGCTTGGCATGCCAGCGCTCGGGCCCGGCAAAGGCCGCCTTGGCCTTGTCGATCGCCGCCAGCGTCACCGGATCGGTGATGTCGAACCCCTTCGAGTTGCGCCGACCAGCGCCGAAGATCGTCGCAGGACGAGCGATTGCCGGATTGGCGGCGGGGCCCTGGCTCTCGACCGTCTCGAGCGGATCGCGCGCAATATCCTCCGGCTCGACGTCCTCGTCGGTGAGCTGATGGACGAAGGAAGAGTTGGCGCCGTTTTCCAGCAGACGGCGAACCAGATAGGCCAGGAGATCGGAGTGCGCGCCGACCGGCGCATAGATGCGGCACCGCGTGCCTTCGGCCTGGCGCACCGTCTCATGCAGCGCTTCGCCCATGCCGTGCAGGCGCTGGAATTCGAAAGCGTCGCGATTTGTCGCCATCGACAGGACGGCGGCGACGGTATGGGCGTTGTGCGTGGCGAATTGCGGATAGATGCGGTCGGTCATCGACAGCAACTTTTTGGCGCAGGCCATGTAGGAAACATCGGTGTTGGCCTTGCGGGTGAAGACGGGGTAGCCGGAAAGCCCGAGCGTCTGTGCCCGCTTGATCTCGGTGTCCCAATAGGCGCCCTTGACCAGCCGCACCATGATGTTGCGGTCGTACTTTTCCGCCAGCGCATAGAGCCAGTCGATGGTGAAGGCCGCGCGCGGGCCGTAGGCCTGGACGACGACGCCAAAGCCATTCCAGCCGGCAAGCTCCGGCTCGGACAACACACGCTCGATGACGTCGAGCGACAGGTCGAGCCGGTCGGCCTCCTCGGCGTCGATGTTGAGGCCCATGCGCGAATGGCGTGCGGCCAGCGCCAGCGACAGCAGCCGCTCGGCCATCACCGGCAGCATCTTTTCCTTCTGTGCCTCTTCGTAGCGCGGATGCAGCGCCGACAGTTTGACCGAGATGCCGTGGTTCTGGCGGATATCGGGACCGTTGGAGCCTGAATCGAGCGAGGAGATTGCATCGGCATAGGCCTTGAGGTAGCGCAGCGCGTCGGCCTCGGTGCGGGCCGCCTCGCCCAGCATGTCGAAGGAATAGAGATAACCTTTCTGGATCATCGACTTGCCGCGCTTGACGGCTTCCGCAATGGTGCGGCCGAGCACGAACTGCTCGCCCATTTCGCGCATGGCGGCGGCGACCGCCTTGCGGATCACCGGTTCGCCCAGCCGGCGAACCATCGAGCGCAGCGTGCCTTCAATGCCGCCCTCGCCTTCGTCGAGCACACGGCCGGTCAGCATCAGCGCCCAGGTCGAGGCGTTGACGAAGATCGAGCTCGAACCGCCCGAATGCGCCGACCAGTCATGCGGTGCGATCTTGTCGGCGATCAGGTCGTCCATAGTCTCGGTGTCAGGCACGCGCAGCAGTGCCTCGGCCAGGCACATCAGCGCCACTCCTTCCTTGGTGGAGAGGCCGTAGGCCGAGAGAAAAACCTCCATCAGCCGCGGGTCGGACGAGCCGCGCACCGCGCGCACCAGATCCGCGGCACGGGCCGAGACGGCTTTGCGGTCATCGGCCGAAAGTTCTGTCGCGGCAGCCAAGCGCTTCACAGCCGCGTCTTCGTCGGGCAGGTAGTTGGCGCGGATCTGCTGGCGGATGGTGTCGAGCGGCATGGCGGTCCTGCGGAGCAAGCATCTGGGAGCGGGCCGGCGGTCGCCGGACCGAATGGCGCAAGCTAGCACAGAGCCGTATTTTCGGCCGGTCCAAAGAAATCGACATGGCAGGCCGAATAATCTATCATTGCGGCTCAATTGTTATCAGATGGGCTGTGATATCCGTGACAGAAGACCAATTGGACCGCATCGACAGAAACATCCTGTCGGCGCTGGCGCGCGACGGGCGGCTGTCCATGTCGGAACTGGCCGGCAAGGTCGGCCTGTCGAAGACGCCCGTGCAGGCGCGGGTGAAGCGCCTGGAGAAGGACGGCTATATCAGGGGCTATCAGGCGATCATCGATCGCGAGCGCATGGGCGAAGGCCATGTCGCCTTCGTCCAGGTCAAACTGTCGGACACGCGCTCGGCCGCGCTCGATGCTTTCAACCGTGCGGTGCAGGCCGTGCCGGAGATCGAGCAGTGCCACATGATGGCGTCGAGCTTCGATTATCTCCTGAAAGTCCGTACCACCGACATCGCCGCCTATCGCCGCGTGCTCGGCGAGCGCATCTCGGCACTGCCGCAAGTTGCGCAGACCTCGACCTTCGTGGCCATGGAGACGGTGAAGGATCGCTAGCTCACTCCGACAGCGTCTTCAAAAACGCCACCAGCGCCGCGCGTTCGCGATCCGACAGTTGCAACGGGTGCACTTCGGAGGTGCCTTCAACGGCCGCCTCCGCCTTCGCGTAGTGCGCCACCACCTCCTCCAGCGAGGAAAACTGTCCGGCATGCATATAGGGCGGCCGCGTTGCCGCGCCCCGCAGCGACGGCGTCTTGTAGGCGCGCATCAGTTCGGGTGCTGCCTTGACGATGAAGCGCAGCTCGCCGCAGGCGCCGGCGTCGCCATCGCGGAAGGCGCCGAAGCAGTTGAATGGGTCGGCCTGAACCTGGGCCACCGCATCGAAACGGCCACGATCCAATGGCAAATCCCTGACCGGCGGCACGCCGGTGTTGTGGAAAGCGTTGTCGGTGAAGCGCGGGCCGTTATGGCAGGTGACGCAATTGGCCTTGCCGATGAACAGTTTCAGCCCGAGCATCTCCTCCTGCGAAAAGGCATCGTCGGCTTTCGGCTTGGCGCCTGACACAAGATCGATGGCAAAGCGGTCAAAGCGCGTCTGTGCCGGTTCGATCGACCGTTCGAAGGCGGCGATCGCCTTGCCGATGTTGGAAAAGACGCGGTTGACGTCGTCCATTTGGGCCGCGGTCATTGCCTTCCACGCCGCCTGCTCGGCCTCACTGCCGAGCGGGCTGGCGTTGGCCGGCACGGCGGAAAGATCCGGCAGTGGCCCGAAGATGCGCTCATAGCGCTCGCCGAACCGCTTCTGGATGTAATGCGCGAAGGCCGCGCGGTTCCCCGCCTGCTCAAGCGGGTTTTCCAGCGGCGTCAGCGCCTGCGCCCACAGGCTGTCGCGCCGTCCATCCCAGAAGAACCACGGATTGCGGGCAATGCCGGCCAGCGGCATCGAGCGCCTGTTGGTTCGGCCAACGCCGACGGATTGCGGCAGGTCATCCTGGAATTGCCGGTCGATCTTGTGGCAGGTCGAGCAGGATACGTTCCCGTCACGGCTCATGCCCTGGTCGAAGAACAGAGTGGAGCCCAGGGCGGCGGCGGCTGGCACGTCGGCGAAGCGGTTGGTGGTGTCGGGTTTGAGCGCCGGCAAGGTGTTCAGCGCCAGCGAGGCGATGGTCTTCTTCTCGGCATCGGAAAAATCCGGTTTGCCGCAGCCGGCAACGAGCACGACCGCCGCCAATGCCAGAAGGCGCAACAGGCGGCTCATTCGCTCACAGCACCACGTTGAAGACGACCGTGTCGGAACCGGCCGCCGCCGAAATGGCGAAGCGCAACTGCCACACGCCGCTCATGGTGAATTTCAGCCCCTCGATCCGGTAGCGCCCCTCGCCAAGATAGTCGGTCGCCTGCGGACTGGTCGGCAAGCCGTGATTGTGCTGCGGCATGCCGCCGGACACCGAGATCGCCGCACCTTCCACGGAATCGCCCTTGACCGTCTTCAGGGTCAGCAACCAGGATTGCAGTTCGCCTTGCCGGATAACGCCGCGTTCCGGCTGAATGCTGGCGACAAACAAGCCGTTCGCCGTCTTCTTCGAGCGCGAAACATCGGGGCCTGGCGCCGACTGCGGCGCGGTCAGATAGACGATCGCCAATATGCCAGCCAGCAAGGCGGCCAGACCAACGCCCGCAAGAAGATAACGCCATATCGATGCCAAACCGGTTCCTCTTCTGGGCATAACGTCTCGGGAAGCAATTCGCGTCCCGCCGCTTCTGTGGGAAAACGCTTCTGGCGCAAAAAACCGCCGCCGCCAAGCATGGCGCTGCCGGCCGCAAAAAGCTACAGCAGCGAACTGATCCGGAGACAGATACATGGCAGCAGACGGCGTCGCTTCGATCGGTGAATGCATGCTCGAACTGTCCGGCCAGGCCGGGCCGAACTGGCGCATGGGCTTTGCCGGCGACACGTTCAACACGCTGTGGGCGCTGCATGCGCTGAGCGGCAAGCGGCCGGCGACCTATGTCTCGGCCTTTGGCGACGATCCCTTCTCGCAGGGCCAGATTTCGTTCTTCGCCGAAAACGGCATCGGCATCGGCGCCAGCCCGGTCATCCCAGGCGCGCGGCCCGGCCTCTACGCCATCACCTTGACCTGCGCCGAACGCGCCTTCACCTATTGGCGCAGCGACGCGGCGGCCAGGCGGCTTGCCTCGGACCCGGCCGCCTTGGCAAAAAGCCTTGAAAACCAGGCGCTTGTGTATTTTTCCGGAATCACTTTGGCAATTCTGGATGCCGCCGCGCGCAAGACGTTGCTGGCAGAAGTGGCCAAGGCGCGGGCCGCCGGTTCGCTCGTCGCCTTCGACCCCAACTACCGGCCGCGCCTGTGGCAGAGCCGCGAGGAGGCGCAAGCCGCGATCCTCGACGCGCTTGCCGTCGCCGACATCGCGCTGCCGACCTTTCCCGACGAGCAGACGCTGTTTGGCGACACGGCATCGCAAGCGACCGCCGAGCGGTTCGGAAAACTGGTCGGCGAAGTCGTCGTCAAGAATGGCGAGGAACCCGCGCTGATCGCCACTGGCGGAGCCCTGCAGCCGGTTCCGGCCCAGCATGTCACCACCCCGGTCGACACCACCGGCGCCGGCGATTCCTTCAATGGCGGCTATCTCGCCGCCCGGCTTGCCGGCCATGCCCCGGCGGATGCCGTGCAGCGCGCGCATCGCGTCGCCGCCGCTGTCGTGCAGGTGCGAGGCGCGCTGGCGCCGTTCGAGGTTCTAAGAACCGCTTTCGAGGGCTAAGACCTTAGGGAAGCCTGAAACGATATTCCGTCACCTGATGATAGATCTGGCCCGGCCACAGCGTGGCCTGCGGGAAATAGGGCCGGTTCGGCGCGTCGGGCCAGGTCTGCGCTTCCAGGCAAAAGCCGGAAAACGCCTTGTAGCGCCGTCCGTCCAGGCCGCCCGAGGTCGGCGCGACATACTGGCCGGTGTAAAGCTGCAGGCCCGGCTCGGTGGTCCAGACTTCCATCTCGACGCCGGAATTGGCGCCTTGCGCCCACGCCACCTGGTGAAGCGGGCCCCGGGCTGACGCCAGGCAGAAATTGACGTCGTAGGGAAGCTGCTCGCCTTCCGTTTCCATGCGCAGCGGCCGCGCCTGGCGGAAGTCGAAGGGCGTGCCGTCGACAGGTTTGACGACGCCGGTCGGGATCATCTCGCCATCGACAGGCGTATAGGCGCCGGCGTTCAGCATCAGCCGGTGGTCGAGAATGTCGCCGGCGCCGCCATCGTCGAGATTGAAATAGGAATGCTGCGCCAGATTGCACAGCGTCGGCTCCTCGCAAGTGGCGGTCAGTTCCATCGAGAGCGTGCCGGGGATCTTCAGCCGGTAGGTGCAGGTGACGTCGAGCGCGCCGGGAAAGCCCATCGGGCCCTCGGGATCGTGCAGGGTCAGCGTGACAAAATCCCGGCCGTGCAGCGAAACCGTCCACGGCCGGTGGAAGAAGCCCTCCGAGCCGCCATGCAGCGTGTGCTTGCCGAGGAAATTGCGCTCAGTCTGGTAGCGCTGGCCGGCAATGGTGAAGCGGCCGTCGCGGATGCGGTTGGCATAGCGGCCGACGACCGCGCCGAAGAAGGCCCGGTCGGTCTCGTAAGGTTCGAAGCGGTCGTAGCCCAGCACCAGCGGCGCGTCGTGACCGGCGAGCCGCAGATCCTGGATGATTGCGCCGAGCCCGATGATGTTGGCGCTGACGCCGCCGCCCCGGATGGTGAAACGGCGAACGGGTTCGCCTGCCTGCGTCGTGCCGAAGACTTCGCCGTCCTTCATCGCTATGTCCAAATGCTAATTCGTCGATCTATCGACTTAGAGCAATTCCAGGAAAAGTGTGAAACGGTTTTCCGTCCGGAATTGCAAAAAACAAAGAACTGGAGCGGTTCGGCGTTTCCGTGAAACGCTGAACCGCTCCAGTCCGGCTGAATGTCGTCTGGCAAGGGCCGGCCCGCGGCCTGCCCTGCCCGTCAATGATTTAGAGGCCGAGCCCCCCGATGCAGACATATTTGGTGTCGAGATAGTCCTCGATGCCCTGATGTCCGCCTTCCTTGCCGAGGCCCGATTCCTTGACGCCGCCGAACGGCGCTTCCGGCGTGGTGATCAGGCCTTCATTGACGCCGACCATGCCGTATTTCAGGCCTTCCATGACCCGGAAGGCGCGGCCGAGATCGCCGGTGTAGAAATAGGCGGCCAGGCCGAACTCGGTGTCGTTGGCAAGCGCAATGGCTTCCTCTTCGGTCTCGAACTTGAACACCGGGGCGATCGGGCCAAAAATCTCTTCCTTCATGAAGCGCATGTCAGGCTTCGCATCGGCGATGACGGTCGGCTGGAAGAATGAGCCGCCAAGCGCGTGGCGCTTGCCGCCGGCAACGACCTTGCCACCCTTCGACGTGGCGTCGGCGATGAATTCCTCGACCTTCTCGACCGCCTTCACGTCGATCAGCGGTCCCTGCTGCACGCCCTCTTCCAGGCCCGAGCCAACTTTCAGCGCATTGCTGGCAGCGGCCAGCTTCTCGACAAACTTGTCGTAGATGCCGGCCTGCACCAGGAAGCGGTTGGTGCACACGCAGGTCTGGCCTGAATTGCGGTATTTGGCGGTGATGGCGCCGGCGACGGCGCGATCGAGGTCGGCATCGTCGAAGACCAGGAACGGCGCATTGCCGCCGAGTTCCATCGAGACCTTCTTGACGGTGACGGACGACTTCTGAATCAGCAGCTTGCCGATCTCGGTCGAGCCGGTGAAGGTGATCTTCGACACCAGCGGATTGGCGCAGATCTCGTCGCCGATTTCGCCGGCAGCACCCGTCAGGATGTTGATGACGCCCTTTGGGAAGCCGACTTCCTCGGCGAGCGCGCCCCATGCAAGGCCGGAATACGGCGTCTGCGAGGCCGGCTTGACCACGGCGGTGCAGCCGGCGGCAAGCGCGGGGCCAAGCTTGCGGGCAAGCATCGAGGAGGGGAAATTCCACGGCGTGATGGCGGCAATGACGCCGACCGGCTCCTTGGTCACCAGGATGCGGCGATCGCCCCATGGCGATGGCACGACATCGCCATAGGTGCGGCGGCCTTCCTCGGCAAACCACATGATGTAGGCGGCAGCCGAACCGA
This sequence comes from Mesorhizobium sp. M0016, assembly GCF_040324035.1. Taxonomy (NCBI): domain Bacteria; kingdom Pseudomonadati; phylum Pseudomonadota; class Alphaproteobacteria; order Hyphomicrobiales; family Phyllobacteriaceae; genus Mesorhizobium; species Mesorhizobium sp. M0016. Next base: position 21,619 of record NZ_JAMYVM010000021.1, read on the forward strand.
TCTCGCCCTTGGATTCGGCGAGCGACTTGCCCTGCTCGATGGTGAGCAGTTCGGCCAGCACATCCTGATTGTCCATCATCGCGTCATGCAGCTTGCGCAACAGCTTCGAGCGCTCAAGCGCGGTCGTCTTGCGCCAGGTCTTGAAGGCTTCGCTTGCGGCTTCGATGGCGCGGCGGGTTTCCGCCTTGCCCGACTTCGGCACGGTGCCGATCTTGAGACCGGTGGCCGGGTTGTTGACGTCGACCGTCTGGCCGCTGTCGGCCTGCACCCATTCGCCGTTGATGAGATTGGCCTGGCGCATGAAATGGCTGGTTTTCTGCAGCATGGTCTAGCCTCCGTTCGGCGCACTGACGGGCCGGTTTCCTGGATCTCTTGAACGAGCGTGCACAATGGCGGCGGAGCCGACACGCTGAAGCCACTGCTCTTTACCTAGGGCAAGCCCGGCAAGCAATTGCAAGATGGCATATAGGCTTTGGGCCAGCCCAACGCCAGAGAAAATTCACATGTAAATTAGTTTGGGCCGCAGCCTTGTCAAAGACCAGCCTTGCCAAAGACCAGCCTTGCCGAAGACCAAGCCTACCCAAAGACATGAACCACCACCGTCAGCCAAAAGGCGGTTGTAACAACCGCGCTTGCCGTGGCGATGGTCATCTGGTTCGACGCCAGCGCCTGGCCGGTGTTGAACTGAACGGCGATGAGATAGGAATTGATGCCGGACGGCAGCGCCGCCACCACGACCGCCACTTTGGCCGTCAAGGGCGGCAGGCCAAACAGCCAGACCAGGCCGAGCACCAGCGCCGGCATCAGGAACAGTTTCAGCGTCGACAGCGCCAGCGCCGGTCGGATGTTACCGGAAATGCCGAAACGGCGCAGGCTGAGCCCCATGGCGAACAGCGCCACCGGCCCGGCGGTGTTAGCCAGCGCATCGACCAGCCGCGTCGCAAGGTTCGGCAGCGGCGCGCCGGTGAGGCGCCATGCCAGCCCGGCCAGGATGCCGATGATCAGCGGGTTCGTGAACAGTCTTCTCAGAAAGCTCTGGATGATGCGCAGCGGGTGTACGGGCTCGCTGCCGCCGCGGCCAAATATCTCGAACATGATGATCGAAGCCATCATCATGGTCGGCAGGTGCACGGAAACGAGCAGCGACAGCACTTCGAATCCGCTGGACCCGAATACGCCGAGAACGAAGGGAATGCCCAGCAACACCACATTCGAGAAGGATGACGACACTCCACCGACGATGCCGGTGCGCGCGTCCCGCCCGAAGATCCGTGTCGTCACCAGATGGCCGGCGGCCCATGTCATTGCAACCGCCGCGAAATAAGCACCCCACAGCGACCAGGGCGCCACGCCGTGGAAATCGGAATTCACCATCGTCCGAAACAGCAGCAGCGGCATCGCCACGTTGATGGCGAATTCGGAGATGCCGTCCCCGCTGGCCGGTTTCAGATAGCCGGTGAGCCCGGTGACATAGCCGAGCGCAACGAGGCTGAAGACGAAAAGAACGGTTTCGGTAAGCGGAGACATTTTTCAGGGATAGGCGAGCCCGGATTCCAGCGCAATCGCCATGATCTTCAGAAACTGATCCTCGATCCGCCCGGCGCCTGAATTTGATCATGGTCGGGTGGCAGCGCTATACAGGCTTGGGATCATCAGGGCGGACACACAGCGAATGGTTGCGACGCCGAAACAGCGTCATTTCAGACAGGGGTGGCTGGCGGGTTTCGTCGCTATACTGCTTTGCCTTGGCGTATCTGTGGCCCAGGCCGCCGAGACCAAAAGTCTCAAGGGCGTGGCGCTGATCATCGGCCAGTCGAAATACAAACACATCGCAGCCCTTGCCAACCCGGCCAACGACGCCCGCGACATGGCCAAGATGCTGACCGACCTCGGCTTCGACGCCCGCAACGTCACCGATCGCGATGCCGCCAAGCTGAAGCGCGATCTCGATCGGTTTGTCGAGGACGCCGAAGGCGCCGACGTCGCCTTCATCTATTATTCCGGCCACGGCATCGAGGCGGGCGGCGAGAATTATCTGGTGCCGGTCGATGCCGACGTCTCGTCGTTGAAAAATGCTGGTGAGGCGCTGGTGCCGATTTCAGCCGTCATGGACGAGCTGAAAAAGACCGTGCCGGTGACGATCGTGCTGCTTGACGCCTGCCGCACCAACCCGTTTCCGCCGGACGCGGTCGTGCGACGCGGGCCGACGGCTTCCGCCGAGCCTGTCGGCGCCGGCGGGCTGGAACCGGTGCGCGGCGCAAAAGCCCTCGCCGATGCCTCATTGGATAATGCCAGCCTGGGAACCGTGGTCGGCTTCGCCGCTGAGCCGGGCCGACCCGCACTTGATGGCGCCGCCGGCGAAAACAGCCCCTACGCCGCCGCCCTGCTGCGCCACCTCACCGCGATGAAAGGCACGGAATTCGGCTCGGTCATGCGCATGGTCACCGAGGAGGTCTATCTCGACACCAAGGCAAAGCAGCGCCCCTGGGTCAGCGAGAGTCTGCGTCGCCTGCTCTATTTCGGCGTCGCGCCGCCGGAACCGACCGGCGACGACGGGCTGATCACCGGTGAGCGGCGGCAATTGCTGCTGACCATTTCCGACCTGCCCGATCCCAAACGGGCTCAGGTGGAGTTGGCTTCTCTGCAGGACGGCGTGCCCCTTGACGCGCTCTACGGCGTGCTCAAGGCGCTCGGCACGGAAAAGATCCCTGAGGATCCCAACGACCTGCAGAAGGTGCTGGACAGCCAGGCCGAGCGTCTGAAGAAGATGATGGCCGAGCGCGCCGCATTACGCACCGACGATCCCGAGATCAGTCGCCTGGTCGCATCCGCCGACAAGGCCATAGGCCAGGGCGCCATGGTGACGGCGCGCAAATTCCTCGACGACGCGGTCGGCCGGATCGAGGAAAACAGCGGTGCGGTCGACGAGGCCGAGGACCTGCTCCGGCAAAAGCGCATCGCCGACGCCGCCATCTATGCCAAACGCGCCGACGCCGCCGCGCTGGTCTTCGACTACAAATCCGCCGCCAACGACTATGCCAAGGCGTATTCGTTGGTCGAGAAGTGGGACGAAAAGCTGCGCTGGAACTACAAGAACCAGGAGGCCGAGGCGTTGAACGCTCATGGCTACGCCACCGGCGACCTCGATGCGCTGCAGCACTCCATCGAGGCCTATCGCACCATCTTGAACTTCATCCCCAATGGCGAACAGAATCGCGACTGGGCAATCACCCGCAACAACATGGCGGTGGTGCTGCAGACCATTGGAGAGCGCGAAACCGAGACTGCGCATCTCGAAGAAGCAGCGGTGATTTTCCGCGATTCGCTGGTGGTGTTCGAGCGCGAGAAGGACGACCGCAACTGGGCCGCGGCGCAGAACAACCTGGCCAACGTGCTTCTGAAGATCGGCGAACGCGAGAGCGACCCGAAGCGTCTCAATGAAGCGGTGGCGGCGACGCGCGCCACCCTTGAGAAGCGTCCGCGCGACAAGCTGCCGTTGGACTGGGCCGGTTCGCAGAACAATCTAGGCCTCGCGCTCTATGCACTCTCCGAGCGTGAGCCTGCCGGCGAGCATCTCACCCAGGCCGAAGCAGCCTACCGGCTGGCGCTTGAGGAATACACACGCGAGAAAGCACCCGTGGAATGGGCGATGGTCGAGAACAATCTCGGCAACACGCTTGTAACGCTTGGCATCCAGCTCAACGACAAGGCGAAGATCAACGAGGCGGCCGACGCGTTTCGCGCCGCGCTGGAAGTGCGAACCCGCGAAACTTTCCCGGTGTCCTGGGCGACCAGCCGCCTCAACCTGGGCAATGCGCTGAGCGGTATCGCCCGCTTCGATATGGGCACGGCTACGCTCGAAGAAGCTGCTGCTGCCTATGACGACGCTCTGACGGTGTTTACCCGCAAGCGCTTCCCGATGGACTGGGCGTCAGCCCAGAACAATCTCGGCTCGATCTATCAGACGCTGGGCCAGCGCACGCGTGATGCGGCCAAGCTGGAACAGTCGGCGGCAGCCTTCCAGGCGGCACGGCAGGTCTATGTCAGGCGGAAGTTCCCGCAGGACTGGGCGATGAGCTACTACAATCTCGGCAACACGCTGCAGCTTCTCGGCGGCGTCACCGACAAGCCCGAGCATTACAGCGAGGCGGTCGACGCCTACGGCAATGCGTTGCGCGAGTACAAGCGCGAGACCAACCCGCGGCAATGGGCAATGGCCCAGGCCGGCCTGGGCTCGACGCTGCACTGGTTGAGCATGAGCAATGGCGATGCCAAGACGCTGCAGGATTCGATTGCGGCGCGGCGGGCAGCGCTCGAAATACTCACCATCGAGGCCGCGCCGGTCGACTGGGCCAACGCTCAAAATGGCATCGGTATGAGCCTGCTCAATCTCGGCAATCTCCAGCGGACCGACAAATATCTCAACGACGCCGAAGCGGCGTTCACGGCGGCGCTGAAGGTGTTTACGCGCGAAAGTCAGCCGCTGCAGTGGGCCTTCGAGCAGAACAATATCGGCGACGTCCACTGGAACCGCGCCAGCTATGGCGCGGGCAAGCCGGAATATCTCAAGGCGATCGAATTCTTCGAGAACGCCAAGCAGGGCTTCACCGAAGCCGGCTACACGATCCCTATCCCGCTCACCGATCAGAAGATCGAGCTGGCGAAGAAGCAAATGGCGAAAATGTGAAGCGAACCGAGGGTTCGCCTTTCGCTTGTCTTTGTGCCGGCTTTCCGATCCCTATATCAGAATGACCGGAGCGGCATCCGGCTCCCGGAAAGGTTTCGATGATTCGGTTTGTGCTGTCGCTGTTCCTGCTTGCTGTTCCCGCCGTCGCCCACGCGACCGACGCCGGCTGGGCGCTGCTGCGTGACGGCGGCCATGTCGTGCTGCTTCGCCATGCACTGGTCACCGGCACCACCGACCCCGCCAATTTCGTCATCGACAACTGCGCCACCCAGGTCAACCTATCGGCGCGCGGCAAGCAGCAGGCGAGCAAGATCGGCGCCTTGTTCGGCGCCCGCGCCGCCCCCATCGAGCGGGTGCTGTCCAGCCGCTATTGCCGCTGCCTCGACACTGCCCGCATCGCCTTCGAAGCGGAGCCGGAGCTCTTTGCGCCGCTAGACCTCCTGAGGAGCGATCCGACCGAGAAGGCCGCGCAGCTCGACGCGGTGATGAAGGAAATCCGCGCCTACACCGGTTCCGACAATCTGGTCATGGTCACGCATCTCGAAAACATCGTCGCGCTGACCGGCGTCTCGCCGCGCGAGGGCGAAGCGGTGGTGGTCGAGCCGCAGGGCGATGGCTTGCGCGTGCTCGGCCGCGTCACGTTCTGAGAAAGCCAGTGGTCAAGCTCCGCGAAAACTGAGCTGACGTAACGTCAACTGGGAGGGCCGCCGGCTTGTCGGGCTGCCCTTCTTGTCTTCACGGAAGGGCCATCCCATCTGCGCCCGGCGCATCAGGCCTTTTCCTGCCGGGAAAAACCGATTAGACAGCGCCCAAACCAGATGCGGACAGATTCCGCCCGCAACCGAAGGAAGAGCCCTTGTCCACCACGTTCGACAAAGTCGCCAAGATCATTGCCGACACCAGCGAGATCGATATCGACACCATCACTCCCGAGAGCCACACGATCGACGATCTCGGCATCGACAGTCTCGATTTCCTTGATATCGTCTTTGCCATCGACAAGGAATTCGGCATCAAGGTGCCGCTGGAAAAGTGGACCCAGGAAGTCAATGACGGCAAGGCTTCGACCGACGATTACTTCGTCATGAAGAACCTGTGCGCCAAGATCGACGCGCTGGTCGCCGCCAAGACCGCCTGATATCGGCTGGCGCGCGGCCTTGACGGGCTGCGCCGCCTGACCCACAAAGCCGCTCATGAGCAGCCGTCGCGACGTCGTCATCACCGGTATCGGCCTTGTCTCCTCGCTGGGAGAGGGTCCGGATACCCACTGGCAGAAGCTGGCGCAGCCCGGCTTGCAGCCGGTGCTCGAAGCCGCGCGCTTTGCGCCCTACACCGTGCATCCCCTGCCGGAGATCGACTGGAACCTGCAGATCGCCAAGCGCGGCGACCAGCGGCAGATGGAAACCTGGCAGAGGCTGGGCACCTATGCCGCCGGCATGGCGCTGGACGACGCCGGCATCAAGGGCAATGACGATCTCTGCACGACGATGGACATGGTGGTGGCCGCCGGCGGCGGCGAGCGGGACGAGGCGGTCGATGCCGCCATCCTCGCCGCGTCCGAGAGCCGCAACGACCGCGACGTGCTGCTCAACGAGAAACTGACCACCGAATTGCGGCCGACGCTTTTCCTGGCCCAGCTCTCCAATTTGCTCGCCGGCAACATCTCCATCGTCCACAAGGTGACGGGGTCGTCGAGGACCTTCATGGGCGAGGAAGGTGCCGGCGTCGCCGCCGTCGAGACCGCCGCCGCGCGCATCCGCTCCGGACAGTCGACGCACATACTGGTCGGCGGCGCCTTCCAGACCGAACATTCCGACATGCTGCTCGGCTATGAGCTGGCCGGTTATCTGCATCGCGGCCCATGGAAGCCGGTCTGGCAGAGACAGGGCGCCGAGGGCGGTGGCCTGGTCTCCGGCTCCGGCGGCGCGTTCCTGGTGCTGGAGCAGCGCGAACACGCGCAAAGCCGTGGGCGGAAAATCTATGCCGAGCTCGGACCGGTCGTCTCAGGCCGCGCCCGGCGCTCGCGCGGCGAGCTTGACGCCGAGATCGCGGCATTGCTCAAACAGGCGGCTCTCCCGAACGGCAAGTTGCTGGCCCTGTCGGGCGCATCCGGGGCGCATACCGCAACGTCAGCCGAAAAGTCAGCGCTGGATGCCAATCCGGCGATATCGGCGCGCGGCTTCGCCACGCTGACCGGGCATATGAAGGAAGCGCAGTTTCCATTCGCGGTCGCCCTCGCCGCCCTGGCCGTCGACCGCAAGGCCGCCTACCCCGTATTCGACGCCGCGGCCGAGAAGCCGTTCGAAGGCATTCCCGAAACCGTGCTCGCAACGGCGATCGGCTATCACCAATTCGAGGGCATGGCGCTGGTCAACGCTGCTTGAAGCAGCGCTGCGCGATCGTGCTGCAAAGTTAAGAGGTTCCGGATGGCCAATCTCAGAGATCACATGGGCAGGCCGATCGTCGCCGTCACCGGCATCGGCGTGGTAACGTCGCTCGGCATCGGCAAGGCCGATAACTGGGCGGCACTGACCTCCGGCAAATCGGGCATCCACCCGATCACCCGCTTTCCCGTCGACCACCTCAACACCCGCATCTCCGGCATGGTCGACTTCCTCGACTCAAGCTCGAAAGGCGCCAGCCTGCTGACCTACGAGCTGGCCGAAACCGCAGCGAAGGAGGCGGTGGCCGAATCCGGCCTCGATTCCTCTGATTTTGGCGGGCCTCTGTTCCTCGCCTCGCCGCCGGTCGAACTCGACTGGCAGGATCGCTTCGCGCTCTACAATTCCGACGGCAAAGGCGCCGGCGCCGAAAGGCTGCTCAGGGTGGCGCGCGGGCTGAAGGAAACAGATACGTTCGCAAGCACGCAGTTCGGCGCGATCGCCGACCGGCTGGCCGACCGCTTTGGCACGCGCGGCCTGCCGATCACGCTGTCGACGGCCTGCGCTTCGGGCGCCACCGCCATCCAGCTCGGCGTCGAGGCGATCCGGCGCGGCGAATGCGACCGGGCGCTGTCGATCGGCGCCGACGGTTCGGCAACCGCCGAGGCGCTGATCCGCTTTTCGCTGCTCTCGGCGCTGTCGACCCACAATGACATCCCGGAAAAGGCGTCAAAACCCTTCTCCAAGGACCGCGACGGCTTTGTGCTGGCCGAAGGCTCCGGCGCTCTGGTGTTGGAATCGCTTGAGGCGGCCCTTGCACGGGGCGCAAGCGTTCTCGGCATCCTGCGCGGCTGCGGTGAAAAGGCCGACGATTTCCATCGCACCCGTTCCAAGCCCGACGGTTCCCCGGCGATCGCAGCAGTGCGCGCCGCTCTTGCCGATGCCGGCTTGAGCAAGGACGAGATCGACTACGTCAACGCTCACGGCACCTCGACACCGGAAAACGACAAGATGGAGCATCTGTCGCTGTCGACCGTGTTCGGCGATCGCATCGGCTCGATGCCGGTCTCGTCCAACAAGTCGATGATCGGCCACACGCTGTCGGCGGCCGGCGCCGTCGAAGCGGCGTTTTCGCTGATGACCATGCGCGAAAGCGTCATTCCGCCGACCATCAACTACGACAATCCCGACCCGGCAATCGTGCTCGACGTGGTGCCCAACAAGAAGCGCAATGCCGAAGTCGGCACCGTGCTCTCGAACTCGTTCGGCTTCGGCGGCCAGAACACTTGCCTTGTCATGGCGCGGGAACCGGTCTAAGCGACCTTTTTCAGCCAGACTGAACTGACAGGCCCCATGCGCGCACTGCAACTTATCGAGGACCGCCGTCTTGAAACGGTGGACCTGCCGCCCCCGCCGCCCCCCGCATTGGGCGAAGTCACGCTGCGCATCAAGGCGGTGGCGCTGAACCATATCGACGTCTGGGGCTGGCGTGGCATGGCCTTTGCCAAGCGTAAGCTGCCGCTGGTCGTCGGCGCCGAAGCCTCCGGCGAGGTCGAAGCTGTCGGCCCCGGCGTCTCCAGCCTGCTGCCCGGACAATTGCTGTCGATCTACGGCGCGCGCACCTGCGGCCTTTGCCGCGCCTGCCGCGAAGGCCGCGACAATCTCTGCGAACATGTCTCGGGCGTCCACGGCTTCCATCTCGACGGCTTTGCCCAGGAGAAGATCAACCTGCCGGCGCGCCTGCTGGTCCCTGCTCCTCCCGGCGTGACCGATGTCGGCGCTGCCGTCGCCCCCGTCACCTTCGGCACCGTAGAGCACATGCTGTTCGACAATGCCAAGCTGCAGCCCGGCGAAACCATCCTCATCCATGCCGGCGGCTCCGGCATCGGCTCGGCGGCGATCCAGCTGGCCAAGCGCATGGGTTGCACCATCATCACCACGGTCGGTTCCAACGACAAGATCGACAAGGCCAAGGCGCTCGGCGCCGACCATGTCATCAACTACCGCGACGATCGTTTCGAAGGCGTCGTGCGCAAGCTCACCAGGAAGAAGGGCGTCGACGTCGTCTTCGAACATGTCGGCGCCGACACCTTTGCCGCCTCGATGCTTTGCCTCAAGCGCGGCGGCCGCCTCGTCACCTGCGGCTCGACCTCGGGCGTGTCGACGCAGATCAATCTGATGCAGCTGTTCCAGCAGCAGCTGAAGCTGCTCGGGTCCTTCGGCTGCCGCATGGAGAACATGGCCAACGCCATGCAGAAGATGGCGGCGGGACAGGTCGCACCTGTCATCGACACCGAAGTCGGCTTCGACGGCATCGACGCCGCGTTGAAGCGCATGGAAGGCCGCGACGTGTTCGGCAAGATCATCCTGCGCGTTTCTTAGGACTATGGTCGGCAAGGTGTTCAAGAAAGCCCGCCGGGACTTCATGTTCCGCTATGGCCGAAGACTGCGCCAGATGGAGCACTGGCTGGTGGCGCGCGTGGCGATGACGATCATCTCGCTGCTGCGCCTCCTGCCCGCGGACAGGGCGCTCAATTTCGCCGACCGCGCGGCCCGGCGCATCGGTCCGCGGGTCGGGCGCCACCGTGTCGCCATCGACAATCTGCGCCTTGCCTATCCCGAAAAGAGCGATGTCGAGATCGAGGCCATCGCCTCCGACATGTGGGGCAACATGGCCCGGCTCGCCGCCGAATACATCTTTCTTGACGCGCTCTTCGATTATGATCCGAAGGCAGCGACGCCCGGCCGCGTCGAAGTCGGTGGCGCCGATCATTTCCATCAGATAGCTGGCGAGGACAAACCGCATATCCTGTTCACCGGCCATCTCGGCAATTTCGAGCTGCTGCCCGTGGCAGCCGCGACGTTCGGCATGAAGATCACGGCGCTGTTTCGTCCGCCCAACAATCCTTACCTCGCCGATTATATCCATTCGACGCGGCGTTCGAGCATGGGCGCCTTGCTGCCGTCTTCGACCGGCGCCTCCTTCGCGCTGGCGTCGATTCTGGAGAAAGGCGGCAATATCGGCGTTTTAGTCGACCAGAAATTCTCCAGCGGGCTGGAGACGATCTTCTTTAACCGCCCATGCCAGAGCAATCCGGTTCTGGGCATGCTCGCCCGTCACTATGATTGCGACGTCTATCCGGCGCGATGTGTGCGGCTGCCTGGCAACCGCTTCCGCCTCGAGATCGAGGACAAGCTGACCTTGCCGCGCAATGAAAGCGGCAGCGTCGATGTCGCGGCCACCACCCAACTGCTCGCCGACGTGGTCGAGCGCTGGGTGCGCGAGGATCCGGGACAGTGGATGTGGTTCCACAAAAGGTGGGAAATCTCAGGCCGGCGTCGCCGCCGGCGTGGACAGGCCAACGCCACCGGCCAGCGGCAGCGTCAATCTTAAGTCGCCGATAGGCTCAGTTCGTAACAACGATCCGCGTATTGCCGAAGCCGACTTCGCGCACCATCGCATAGAACATCGCGGCATTGGCGGTGTGCAGCCGCACGCAGCCATGCGATGCCGGACGCCCTAGCTGCCTGACCGCGCCGGTGCCGTGGATGGCGTAGCCGCCATGGAAGAACACCGAGTAAGGCATTGGCGACATGTGGTATTTCTTCGAATACCACATCCGCGCCGTGCGTTGCGGCCGATAGGTGCCACGCGGCGTGAAATAGCCGCTGCGCGCGGTCGACACGCTCCAGCGATAAAGCACCTGGCCGTATTGGCTGACGGTCATGGTCTGCGACGAGACGTCGATGCTGGCCACCAGCGAGGCAGCCCTGCTTTCGATGGACGTGCCGAACAGCATCGCAGCAAAAGCAGCTGCCATGAGAACGATTTTAGTCATGAGATCAAACCCCTTTGATGCCCCTTGCCTGCCCTGTCATCACGCGGTTTTTCATCTTTTTAACGACAGGTGAGTGACCTAGCACACACTCCTTGATAAATTCGCCAATCTAAAGCAGCGAATTTGAACGATTTTCCCGCCATAGTTGCCGCTGCGACACGAAGTTTCGGCGCCAGTGGCGCGATGCTTGCAAAACCACCCCCTTGCCTGCTCAAATCCGGGAATGAGCGAACGACTCTTCAAAGCGATAGACGCCCGTGTTGATGACCTGGTCGCACTGACCGCCGACCTGATCCGCTTCCCGACCATCAACCCGCCCGGCGAAGCCTATCGCCCCTGCGCCGAATATATCGGTGCGCGCCTAGGCAGGCTTGGCTTCGAAACCGAATTCATCCGCGCCGAAGGCACGCCCGGCGACACCGACCGCTATCCCCGCGTCAATGTCGTCGCCCGCTTCGACGGCCGCTCGCCTGGGGCCTGCGTCCATTTCAACTCGCACATCGATGTGGTCGAAGCCGGCGAAGGCTGGAGCGTCGATCCCTTTGCCGGGGTGGTGAAGGACGGCAAGGTCTACGGCCGCGGCGCCTGCGACATGAAAGGGGGCATGGCCGCCTCGATCATCGCGGCGGAAGCCTTCATGGAGGTTTTCCCCGACTTTCCCGGCGCCATCGAAATCTCCGGCACCGTCGATGAAGAGTCCGGCGGCTTCGGCGGCGTCGCCCATTTGGCCAGGCTCGGCTATTTCTCGAAACCCAAGGTCGACCACGTCATCATCCCCGAGCCGCTGAACAAGGACCGCATCTGTCTTGGCCATCGCGGCGTCTGGTGGGCGGAGATCGAGACCAAGGGCGAGATCGCGCATGGCTCGATGCCGTTCCTCGGCGACAATGCCGTGCGCCACATGGGCGCCGTGCTGCAGGCCTTCGAGGATGAACTTTTTCCGGCGCTCGACCGCAAGGTGACGCGCATGCCTGTCGTGCCCGAAGGCGCAAAGCGCTCGACCATGAACATCAACTCGATCCATGGCGGCCAGACCGAGGATTTCCGCCCCGGCCTGCCCTCACCCAACGTGCCCGACGCTTGCCGGCTGACCATCGACCGCCGCTTCCTGCTCGAGGAGGACCTTGCCACGGTCAAGAGCGAGGTGACCGATATCCTCGACCGGCTGAAGCGCGAGCGCAAAAAGTTCGACTACGAGATTCGCGACCTGATGGAGGTGCTGCCGCTGATGACCGAGCGCGATGCGCCAGTGGTCAAGGCGGTGGCGCAAGGCATCATGGCGATCTTCGACCGCGAGCCGGATTATGTCATTTCACCAGGTACTTACGACCAGAAGCACATCGCCCGCATCGGCCACATCTATGATTGCATCGCCTATGGCCCGGGCATTTTGGACCTCGCCCACCGGCCCGACGAATGGGTCGGTATCTCTGACATGGTGGAGTCGGCCAAGGTGATGGCGATCGGGCTGAATGTGCTGCTTAGGGGCACGGCCGCGGACTGAACCATCGACTTCGCTGAAAAAACATTCCTCCCCGCGCCGCTGCAGAGCACGAAACGCAATTTACTCCACCTCGAAATCACGCTTCTATCGTACCAGGGTTCGAGCATTTGGGAGTTGCACGATGAAATTGTGGAAAACCATTCTTGCCGCCGCAGTGCTGGCACTGGCCGGCAGTCAGGCATTTGCCGCACGCACCGACCTGGTGATCGGCATTACGCTCGAGCCGCCACATCTCGATCCGACCGCCGGTGCTGCCGCGGCGATCGACGAAGTGCTCTACGCCAACGTCTTCGAGGGCCTGACCCGCATCGGCCCGAATGGCGAAGTGCTGCCCGACCTTGCCGAGAGCTGGGCCATTTCCGACGATGGCAAGGTCTACACCTTCAAGCTGCGCACCGGCGTCAAATTCCATGACGGCAGCGATTTCGACGCCGGCGACGTGAAGTTCTCCCTCGACCGCGCCCGTGCCGACAATTCCGTAAACGCGCAAAAGGCCTTGTTCGCCGCCATCGATACGGTCGAAGTCGTCGATCCGGCAACGGTCAAGGTGACGCTGAAGAACCCGCAAGGGTCGTTCCTTTACAATCTGGGCTGGGGCGACGCCGTGATCGTGGCGCCCGAGAGCGCCGACACCAACAAGGAAAAGCCCATCGGCACCGGCCCGTTCAAATTCCAGAGCTGGGCCAAGGGCTCGTCGATCACGCTGGTGAAATCGGACACTTACTGGGGCGCCCCGGTGTTCCTCGACAAGGCCGAGTTCCGCATCGTTCCCGACGCCGCCGCCGCCGTGCCGGCGCTGCTCTCCGGCGACATCCAGGCTTTCCCTTTCTTCGATCCCGACAGCGTCGCGCAGGTCAAGGACGATCCGCGCTTCAAGGTGGTGATCGGCTCGACCGAGGGCGAGACCATTCTGGCGATCAACAACAAGAAGCCGCCTTTCGACAAGCTCGAGGTGCGGCAGGCAATTGCCTTCGCGCTCGACCGCAAGGCGATCATCGACGGCGCCTCGGCCGGCCTCGGCGTGCCGATCGGCTCGCACATGTCGCCGGCCAGCAAGGCCTATGTCGACCTCACCGGCCTCTATCCGCACAATGTCGACAAGGCCAAGGAACTGCTGAAGCAGGCCGGCCTGGAGAACGGCTTCAAGGCGATGCTGAAACTGCCGCCGCCTTCCTATGCGCGGCTTGGCGGCGAGATCATCGCTTCGCAGCTGCGCGATGTCGGCATCGACCTGGAAATCATTCCGGTCGAATGGGCGCAGTGGCTGGACCAGGTGTTCACCAAGAAGGATTACGACCTGACCATCGTCTCCCACACCGAGCCCAACGACATCGATATCTACTCGCGCAAGGACTACTACTTCAACTACGACAACCCCGCCTTCGACAAGATCATCGCCGAGCTGAACCTCACCTCCGACGACGCCAAGCGCAACACGCTGCTCGGCGAAGCACAGAAGATCCTGGCCGACGACGCCGTGGTCGGCTTCCTCTATGAACTGCCGAAGGTCGGCGTCTGGGACGCCAAGCTGCAGGGCCTGTGGGAGAATGCGCCGATCCAGGCGAATGATCTGACCAAGGTGAAGTGGACGGATTGAGGCGGCGGGCCAAAGGGCGGCGTTTGCGCTCCGTCACACCCCCCTCTGCCCTGCCGGGCATCTCCCCCGCAAGGGGGGAGATCGGGCTCTCATCTCCGCTTTCGCCTATCGCGAACGTTGAACGCTGGTCGACGACACAGAACCTGCTGATCTCCCCCCTTGCGGGGGGTGAGGAGTGGTCCGCGCAGCGGACGGAAAGCCAACTGCTTGGCTTTCCGAACAACGAACGCCCGAAGCGACAGCGAAGGGCCGGGTCCGGCAGGACAGAGGGGGGTGGGGGGGAACTCGACTTTCAAGGCGCAGCCGCACCGGGCGCCCCTCCACCATGACCGCCTACCTCCTCAAACGCCTCGCCATCGCCATCGCAACCTTGATCCTGGCCTCGATGGTCGTCTTCGCCGTGCTAGAAATCCTGCCCGGCGATCCGGCGCGGCTGATGCTTGGCCTCAACGCCAGCGCCGAGCAGGTCGAACTCCTGCGCAACCAGATGGGCCTCAACGCGCCGCTTCTCCTGCGCTACCTCCACTGGGTCGGCGGTCTGCTCAGCCTCGATTTCGGCCGCTCCTACACTTATTCAGTGCCGGTCATCGACCTTGTCCGCGAGCGCATGGCGGTTTCCCTGCCGCTGGCGCTGATCGCGCTGGCGCTGTCCACCATCATTGCCATCCCGGTCGGGCTCTATTCCGCCAGCCGGCGCGGGCGGGCCGGCGATACGATCGCCATGGGCGCCGCCCAGCTCGGCGTTGCCATCCCGAACTTCTGGTTCGCGCTGATGCTGATCTACCTCTTTGCCGTCTGGCTGCGGCTGGTGCCGGCCGGCGGCTTTCCCGGCTGGAGCGCCGGCGCCTTGCCGGCGCTGAAATCGCTGCTGCTGCCGGCCATCGCCCTCGCTCTGCCGCAGGCGGCGATCCTGGCGCGCGTTGCCCGCTCGGCGCTGATCGAGGTGCTGAACGAGGACTATATCCGCACCGCCCGCGCCAAGGGCCTGCCTTACCGCGCCGTGCTATGGCGGCACGCGCTGCGCAACGCGATGATCCCGGTTCTGACCATTCTGGGCCTGCAATTCGCCTTCCTGCTCGCCGGCACCATCATCATCGAGAACGTCTTTTATCTCCCCGGCCTCGGACGGCTGGTGTTCCAGGCGATCACTCAGCGCGACCTGATCGTGGTGGAAAGCATCGTCATGCTGCTGGTCGTCGCCGTCATTGCGGTCAACCTCGTCGTCGACGTCTCCTACGCCATCGTCGATCCGCGCCTTCGAGGCCGGCAATGACGCTGCACATCGACATCCCGCAGGAGACGTTGGGCAGCATTCTGGCCAAGGCCTTCCGCAACCGCTCCTTCCTCATCGGCTTCGCCATCACGGTGCTGGTGGCTGCAATAGCGGTCATCTCCTACGTCTGGACGCCCTACGACGTGACCAAACTGGTGATCTCGGACAAGACGCTGGCGCCCTCTGCGGCGCACTGGTTCGGCACCGATCATTTCGGCCGCGACATCCTGTCGATGATCATGGTCGGCGCCCGCAACTCGATTGCCGTGGCGCTGGTCGCGGTCGGCATCGGCATGGGCGTCGGCGTGCCGCTCGGCGCCTTCGCCGCGGCGCGCGGCGGGTTGGTCGACGAGGCGCTGATGCGGCTGACCGACCTCGTCTTCGCCTTCCCGGCGCTGCTGTCGGCGATCATGATCACCGCCATCTTCGGACCGGGCGCAATCAACGCCATCATCGCCATCGGCATCTTCAACATCCCGGTGTTTGCGCGCGTCGCCCGCGCCGGCGCGCTGGCGATCTGGCCGCGCGAATTCATCCTCGCCGCCCGCGCCGCCGGCAAGAGCAAAGCGCAGATTACAACCGAGCACGTGCTGCCCAACATCGCCACGCTGCTTCTGGTGCAAGGCACCATCCAGTTCGCGCTTGGCATTTTGGCCGAAGCCGGCCTCTCCTATGTCGGCCTCGGCGCCCAGCCGCCAATGCCGAGCTGGGGCCGCATGCTGTTCGACGCTCAGACGCGCATGGTGGTGGCGCCTTGGATGGCCATCTTCCCCGGCATGGCCATCGTCGTCACGGTGCTTGGGCTCAATCTGCTCGGCGACGGCATCGCCGACATACTCGACCCGAAATCGCGGCGGCAGCGATGAGCCTGCTGCAGATGGAGAACCTGTCGCTGGCCATCGGCGACACGCCGATCCTGAAAGGGGTCGACCTCTCCGTCGCGCCCGGCGAGGTGATGGGGCTGGTCGGCGAATCCGGCTCGGGCAAATCGATGACGGCGCTGACCATCATGCAGCTTCTGCCGCATGCTGCGCGCGCCACCGGCCGCGTGACCTTCGACGGCATCGATATTCTGGCCGCAACCGAGGACCAGATGTGCGCGCTGCGCGGCGACGACATCGGCATGGTGTTCCAGGAACCTATGACGGCGCTTAACCCGGTCAAGACGATCGGCGAGCAGGTCGCTGAAGGCATACGCTGGCACACCAGGGCAAGCCGCGCGGAAGCCGAAGACCGGGCGCGCAAAATGCTCGACCGCGTCGGCCTGCCCGAGGCCAAATTCCCGCTGTCGCGCTATCCGCACGAACTGTCGGGCGGCCAGCGCCAGCGCGTCGTCATCGCCATTGCCTGCGCATTGAAACCCAAGCTGCTCATCGCCGACGAGCCGACCACGGCGCTCGACGTGGTGCTGCAGGCGCAGATCCTCGACCTCTTGCGCGGCCTTGTCAGCGAAAACCGCATGGGCCTGCTTCTGATCTCGCACGATCTCGCCGTCGTCACCGAAATGGCCGACCGCATCACCATCCTGCGTCATGGCGAGGTGATGGAAGCCGGCGACACCGCACGCACGCTATCGGAACAGCTGCATCCCTACACGCGCCAGCTGGCGCTGGCCTCCATGCACGTGCCCGCGCGCGCCAAGGTTCACGCCACCGGCCAGGGCAAACCGCTGCTTGAGGTCGAAGGCGTGACACGGGACTATCCGGGCCGGCGCACCTCCCTGTTCAAGTCAGCGGCTCCAATCCGCGCCGTCGACGACGTGTCCTTGTCGCTGGCGCCGGGCCAATCGGTGGCGCTGGTCGGCCGCTCCGGCTGCGGCAAGTCAACGCTTGCCCGCATGATCCTGGCGCTCGACAAATCGACATCGGGAACGATCCGCTTTCGCGGCGAGACCATCACCGGCAAAAGCGAGGCGGAGCTCAAAGCCGCGCGGCGCGACATGCAGGTGGTGTTCCAGGATCCCTACGGCTCTTTCGACCCGCGCCAGAAGGTCGAGAAACTGGTCGCCGAGCCGCTGCATGTACTGGAAAAGAAGCCGACACCGGCCGAGCGGCGCGAGATGGTGGCGCATGCGCTGCACGAGGTCGGCCTCGGCGTCAGCGACATGGACAAATATCCGCATGAGTTTTCCGGCGGCCAGCGCCAGCGCCTGTCGATCGCCCGCGCCATCATCACAAGGCCGAAGCTGGTCGTCGCCGACGAGCCGGTCTCGGCGCTCGACGTGTCGATCCGCGCCCAGATCCTCGATCTGTTCGCAGAGCTCAACCAGAAGCTCGGCATTGGCTATCTCTTCATCACTCACGATTTGACCGTCGCCCGCGCCATCACCGATGAGGTGCTGGTCATGCATGACGGCAGGATCGTCGAGCGCGGCAAGACCGGCGACGTGCTCGATCATCCGCAGTCGGAGGCGGCCAGGGCGCTGGTCGCGGCTGCGCCCGATCTGCATCGGGCGATCGCTCACCGTATGCAGGAACAGGGCTGAGCGACCGGTTCGCGGAGCGAATTCATCGTGCCAGTGGCACGATGAAAGGTCACGAACGCTGGGACGCTGCGAAGCAGCGGGGACCCGGCCGGGCGGCCGTTGCCCCTGGTCTGCCTCACTCCTCCGGCTTCACCACATCGACCGGGCTGATGTCGAGCAAATCGAGCGTGCGGCGCAACAGCCGCACTTCGCTCTCTGCCAGTTTGGAATCGGCTTTGGCGATCTCCGCCATGTGGAGCGCCAGCAACTTGCGCCGTTCGACATCGAGATCGCGGAACAGCGCAATGGCTTGCGAACCGTTGGTCTCGTAGCCGAAATCATTGAGATATTCGATGACCGCGTCGATGCTGGTTTCCGGGATGCCGAAGGCGTCCTTGCAGATGCGCCGGAAGGCGACCATCTCGCTCTCCGAAACCGAGCCGTCGGCCAGGATCATGCGAAACAGCATCAAGAGTTCCGCCGACAGCACCGGGTCGTCGGCAACCTTGCGCACGCCGGGGTCACCATCGAAGATCGAGCGTATCTGGTCGAGCAATGCCATCGCCAACAGTATCCCTTTTCCGAGTCCGCCCAGTGCACATGACCCAAAATTGCCCAGCGGTATTGGGATAATGACATGCACCACAGGAAATCCAAGCGCAACGCGCTTGGATGGACGTAGCGCGGAATCGGCCTTGCGCAAACCAGATGGCCATGAGAAGGCGCGGCATCACCTTTCCCGCCGGAATGTTCAGAAATCCCGATGCTCGACCTCGCTACCCACACCGTCATCATGCTTGCCTTCGCCGCCTTTGCAGCCGGCTTTGTCGATTCGATAGCCGGCGGCGGCGGGCTGATCACCATCCCGGCCCTGCTGCTTGCCGGATTCCCGCCGGTCGCAGCACTTGGAACCAACAAGCTGCAGGGCATTTTCGGCACCGCTTCGGCGACCATCCACTATGCCAGGAATGGCCATGTCGATCTGCGTCGACAGCTGCCATCGGCGCTTCTGGCCCTTACCGGCAGTGCCGTCGGCGCCTTGCTGGCGGCATTCGTGCCAGGTGATCTCCTGCGGGCGCTGCTGCCGCTGCTTTTGATCGCCATCGCGATCTACTTCGCCGTGAAACCCAACATGAACGATGTCGACCGCGCCGAGCGCCTGTCGCCCTTCCTGTTCGGGCTGATCATCGCCCCTTTGGTCGGCTTCTATGACGGGCTGTTCGGGCCGGGAG
The DNA here is from genome assembly GCF_040324035.1 of Mesorhizobium sp. M0016. NCBI lineage: Bacteria > Pseudomonadati > Pseudomonadota > Alphaproteobacteria > Hyphomicrobiales > Phyllobacteriaceae > Mesorhizobium > Mesorhizobium sp. M0016. The sequence continues at coordinate 40,596 of NZ_JAMYVM010000021.1, forward strand.
CCGGCTCCTTCTATATGCTGGCCTTCGTCAGCCTTGCCGGCTTCGGCGTGCTCAAGGCGACGGCACACACCAAGCTGCTCAATTTCGCCTCCAACATTGGCGGCTTCATCGTCTTTGCCATCGCCGGCGTCGTCTACTGGAAGATCGGGCTGATGATGGGCGTCGCCCAGTTCCTCGGCGCCCGGCTCGGCGCCAGCCTTGCCATCCGCATCGGCGCCCGGCTGATCAAGCCGCTGCTGGTGATCATCTGCCTGGCGCTGGCGGTGAAGCTGCTGGCCGACCCGGCGAACCCATTGCGCCAGCTGATTGGTGTATAAGCCTCACGCCTGATAGGATGCCGTTGTACGAATCATGTTGGAGGGACCACACATGAATCTTAGTGCACCCACTCAGCTTGTTTTCATCATATCCCTAGTCATCGCCATCATCGGCGTGCTCGCCGCGCTTGGCGTTCTTGCGTTCATTCCTCTGGCTGCGGTGTGGATTGTCCTCATCGCATACATTGTGCTTGCCGCCGCCTGCCTGATGCGCGGCGCCTAGGCACCCGAGACTTCTGCAATTCGAAGCGCCCGGTCAAAAGCCGGGCGCTTTTGCTTTGGATGCATGGTCCGTTAGGCTCTTCCGCGGAAGGATGGCCATGAAGCGAAGCGGACGCGCAGACCCGAGGATGGCGAAACGGTGGACGGCCCTACCTTGCTAACCCAAAAATCGCATCGCACTCAAGATGGCGCTCCAGCTCGGTGGCGATCTCGTCCAGCGCTTTTTCCACGTCCGCGCGATAGTCGATGCCGCCGCCTTTCACGCCGAGGCTTTCCAGGAATCTCGCCCGGAAAGCGTCGGCGGAAAACAGGCCGTGCAGATAGGTGCCAAAAACCTTGCCATCGGCGGAAATGGCACCGTCGTCGATGCCGTCGATCACAGCCGACGGCCGCGCCATGTCCGGCCCGGTGGTGCGGCCGAGATGGATTTCGTAACCTTCAAGCGCCAGTCCAAACGGCACCGAGCGGGCGCTGACATTGCGCACCGTCTTTTCCGGTTCCATCACCGTCTCGATGTCGAGCAGACCAAGACCTTCCGCCTCGGTGACGCTGCCCTCGATGCCATCGGGATCGCGCACCAGGCGGCCGAGCATCTGGAAGCCGCCGCAAATGCCGACGATATGGCCGCCGCGTTTGCGGTGCGCGAGGAGATCGCGATCCCAGCCATTCTCGCGGAATTTCATGAGATCCCCGATCGTCGATTTGGAACCGGGAATGACCACCAGGCCGGCATCCTCCGGCAAGCGCTGCCCCGGCGGCACGAACACCACTTCGACCTGCGGCTCGGCCTTGAGCGGGTCGAGGTCGTCGAAATTGGCGATGCGGCCAAGCATCGGCACGGCGACCTTCAACGCCCGCTTCTCGCCCGATGCCAGGCGTTCGAGCACGACCGAATCCTCCGAAGGCAATCGCGCCGCCGCCTTCAGCCACGGCACGACGCCAAAGCAGCGCCAGCCGGTGAAGCTTTCGATCGACCGGATGCCGTCGTCGAACAGCGAGACATCGCCGCGGAACTTGTTGATGAGGTAGCCGACGATCATGCGCCTGTCTTCCTCCGGCAGGATCAGATGCGTGCCGGCGACCGAAGCGATGACGCCACCGCGGTCGATGTCGCCGACCAGGATGACCGGCACGTCGGCGCGCGTGGCAAAGCCCATATTGGCGATGTCGCGGCTGCGCAGGTTGATTTCGGCCGGCGATCCGGCGCCCTCGACGACGACCAGATCGGCGCCCTCACCGACCTTCGTCCAGGACTCCAGCACGGCGTCCATCAGCCCCGCTTTCATTGTCTGGTAGTCGCGCGCACGCGCCTCGCCGAACACCTTGCCCTGCACGATCACCTGCGAACCGATGTCGCTCTGGGGTTTGAGCAGCACCGGATTCATATGCACGGTCGGCTGAACACCACACGCCAGCGCTTGCAGCCATTGCCCACGGCCAATCTCGCCGCCGCTTTCGTCACCCGCAATGTCGGCGACGGCGGCGTTGTTCGACATATTCTGCGGCTTGAACGGCCTGACCTTCAGCCCGCGATTCTTCGCCGCGCGGCAGAGCCCCGCCACCAGCACCGTCTTGCCGACATCCGAACCCGTGCCTTGCAGCATGATCGCCTTGGCCATGCTCAGCCCCTGCCCTGCGCGCCGGAAACGGTCGACTTCTGCGACAGCGGCCCGCCGCGCCAGATGTAGAGCGCCAGCAACGCTTCGCTGCCGGTGCGCATGGCATGGCTGACATTGGAGGCGTGATGGATAATTTCGCCCGCCTGGCGGGTGTGAAAGCCGCCTTCGCCCATGCGCCACTCGGTGCCGCCGGTCAGCGGAATGTAGATCTCCTCGGCAATGTGATGATGGTCGGGATAGGTGATGCCGGGCCCCAGGATCAGCAATCCGGCCGCGACCTCTTCATTGGCGAAATGGCCGCGCGTGCCAAACACCTCCAGCCAGCCGTATTTTTGCAAGAACGCTTCACCAAAATCGCTCGCGTTGTAGGTCTGCCCCCAGCACAGATCGTCACGACGCTCCGCCAGCAGTCGCACCAGGGGCTGCGGGTCCGGCGGCGCCAGTTCGACAATGCGGTCGAGCAGACCAAGGCAAGGCAGCGGATGCGCTTCGAGCACGCGCGCCGTCATATTCCAGCCGATCCGGGTCACGGCGTCCCGCACCAGCGCGTTGTCCACGCCCCGGAGATAGGCATGGAAGCGGTCGAGCAATTCGTCGAAATATGTCGGCACGCAATGCTCCGTTGATCCATTCATGCACAGCGGCTGCGCGGCGAGCCGGGTTGCGCGGCGGCATCATTGGTCTAGATTGAGCGGCGCGCAAAGCCAAAAACAACAGGCCAGCAAGCCAACCCCAGCTGGGGAAACATAGGGAGCACGCCATGGACGCCGCGGTCGATGCGAGCACCAGTCAGTTCGAACTCAATGAGGAGCAGCGCGCCATCCAGGAGATGGCACAGGCCTTCGCCGCCGATCGCGTTGCGCCCAATGCGCTCGAATGGGACCGGGCAAGACACTTTCCCGCCGATGTAATCCGCGAGACCGGCCCGCTCGGCCTCGGCGGCATCTATGTCAGGGACGATGTCGGCGGCTCGGCGCTCGGCCGGCTCGACGCCGTGCTGATCTTCGAGGCACTGTCGCACGCCGATCCGGCGTTTTCCTCCTTCATCTCGATCCACAATATGGCGGCGTCGATGATCGACCGCTTCGGCGACGACGAGCAGCGCCAACGCTTCCTGCCGAAGCTGACCTCGATGGAATGGCTGGCGAGCTACTGCCTGACCGAGCCGGGCTCAGGCTCGGATGCCGCGGCGCTGAAGACGCGCGCGGTGAAGAGCGGCGACGACTATGTGCTCAACGGCGCCAAGCAGTTCATCTCCGGGGCCGGCGACAGCGACCTCTATGTCGTCATGGCGCGCACCGGCGCCGACGGGCCGAAGGGCATTTCCACCTTCGTCGTGCCGAAGGATGCGCCCGGCCTGTCCTTCGGCGCCAACGAGCACAAGATGGGCTGGCACATGCAGTCGACCCGCCAGGTGATCTTCGAGGACTGCAAGGTGCCGGCTGCAAACCTGCTGTCGGGGGAAGGCGCAGGTTTCGGCATCGCCATGGCCGGCCTTGACGGCGGCCGCCTCAACATTGCGGCATGCTCGCTCGGCGGCGCGCAATCGGCGCTCGACAAGGCTTTGGCCTATACGGGCGAACGCAAAGCCTTCGGCTCGAAGATCAACCAGTTCCAGGCGCTGCAGTTCCGGCTGGCCGACATGGAAACCGAACTGCAGGCGGCACGCATTTTCCTCTATGCTGCCGCCTCGAAGCTAGACCGCAAGGCGCCGGACGCCGGCAAATGGTCGGCGATGGCCAAGCGCTTCGTCACCGACATCGGCTTCAACGTCGCCAACGAGGCGCTGCAGCTGCATGGCGGTTATGGCTATCTTCATGATTACGGTATCGAAAAACTGGTGCGCGACCTGCGCGTCCACCAGATCCTCGAAGGCACCAACGAGATCATGCGCGTCATCATCGCGCGGGCGTTGATTGGACGGCAGTAGGCAGTAGGCAGTAGGCAGTAGGCAAAGGATGACCGGCAAGATCAACTCGTACAAGGATCTTATCGTATGGCAGCAGGCGATGGATCTGGCTGTCAGCACCTACTCATTGACCAAGACATGGCCCAAAGAGGAATTGTATGGGCTGACCAGCCAAATCCGCCGTTCAGCAACCTCTATCCCTGCAAACATCGCGGAAGGCTATGGCCGAGACAACCGAGGCTCCTATCAGCAATTTCTCAGGATAGCCCAAGGCTCGCTGAAGGAGTTCGAGACACACCTCCAAATCGCTCAACGCATTGGCGTTGCCACGCATGGGCAAGCTGAGCACCTGCTTCTGGCGGCCGAGGCCATCGGAAAGATGCTTCGCCAACTTATTATCAAACTCGCACCCGAATAGGTCGCCCTACTGCCTACTGCCTACTGCCTACTGCCTACTGCCTACTCATCATGGAGCACCGCTATGACCACCATCGCCTTCATTGGTCTCGGAAATATGGGCAATCCGATGGCTGCCAATCTCGTCAAGGCGGGGCACGCGGTGCACGGCTTTGACCTGATGCCGGAAAACCTCACCGTCGCCCGCGAGCATGGCGTCATTGTCACGGCGAATGCCGTGGCGGCGGTGAAGGACGCCGATGTCGTGATCACCATGCTTCCCGCCGGCAAGCACGTGCTCTCGGTCTACGAGGACATCGCACCCAAGGCCAAACCAGGCGCCCTGTTCATTGATTCCTCGACCATCGATGTCGAGTCGGCCCGCAAGGCGCATGCCGTAGCAAGGAAGCACGGGCTGCATTCGATCGACGCCCCCGTCTCCGGCGGCACCGGCGGTGCTGCTGCGGGAACGCTGACCTTCATGGCCGGCGGCGCCAAGGATGCCTTCGCCAAGGCCGAACCGGTCCTGAAGCCGATGGCAGGCCGCATCGTCCATTGCGGCGACGACGGCGCCGGTCAGGCAGCCAAAATCTGCAATAACATGATGCTCGGCATTTCGATGATCGGCGTCGCAGAGGCCTTCGTGCTGGCCGAAAAGCTCGGCCTCTCGCATCAGGCCCTGTTCGACGTTGCCTCGACCTCGTCGGGCCAGTGCTGGTCGCTGACCACCTATTGCCCGGTGCCGGGTCCCGTGCCGGCCTCACCCGCCAACCGCGACTACAAACCGGGCTTTGCCGCAGCACTCATGCTGAAGGACCTGAAACTGGCGCAGGAGGCGGCCCAAAGCGCCGGCGCGGTGACGCCAATGGGGGCCGAAGCGGCCCAGCTTTATGCGCTGTTCAACGCCCAGGGAAATGGCGGATCGGATTTTTCCGGCATCATAAATTTCCTTCGCGGCAGTTCTCTATAAGTTTCGAATTTGGCAGCGCTTTTCTCGATTTTTATTGCGCGGAAAAATTGCAAATTTAGATTTGCTTAAGCTCTCGATAACCCGGCGGTAACGATGTGCCTATATAACGGATGGCGAGGCGGACATATCGCATCCGCCCGGCGCTCCGGATCAGGTCTCGCGTACCGGAGCCCGTAAGTTTCGCAAGTGTATTGTTGGCGAAATGCCATGCGTATCTGGCAAAGCCGCGTTCCTATGGAGCGCGGTTTTTGCGTTTTGCAGTACTATACTGCTCGGTCTGAATTATTATTCCGATTGCAGCGTTCGGAATTGCCTCATGGCCTTCATTGACCAGCACGATCGGTGCGCTGACCCCGTCGACCCTGACGATAAGCAGGCGCACAGTCCGGGCGCCCTGTTTGCAAGGCGCCCGGCGCTCGTTCCATCTACTTCTTGCGCAAATCCGCTTGCGCCAGATCCAGCGCTTTGGCGATGCGATCGCAAGCCATGTCGATCGTCGCGCGGGTCCAGATCAGCGGCGGCGACAGGATCATCGTGTCGCCGGTGGCGCGCAGCATCAGGCCTTGCGCGATGGCGTGGTCGCGGACGGTGACGGCGGCACTGCCCGCCGGCAGGAAGCGCTCCTTGGTCGCCTTGTCCTTGACGATCTCGATCGCGCCCATCAGCCCGATCGATCGCACCTCGCCGACCAGTTCGTGGCCGGCAATGCGCTCTTGCAGCGCCTGGGCGAAGTAAGGTCCGGTGTCGTTCCTGACCCTGTCGACCAGGCCTTCGCGCTCCATGATCTCGAGATTCTTCAGCGCCACCGCGCAGGCCACCGGGTGACCCGAATAGGTATAGCCGTGGTAGAATTCGCCGCCCTTTTCGACCAGCGTCGCCGCGATACGGTCGCCGACCAGCAGCGCCGACAGCGGCTGATAGCCCGAGGTCAGTGCCTTGGCCGTGGTGATGGTGTCGGCCTCGACGCCGAAGGTCTGCGCCGCAAACCATTCGCCGGTGCGGCCATAGCCGGTGATGACCTCGTCCAGCATCAAAAGCACATCGTATTTGCGGCAGATGCGCTGCACTTCCGGCCAATAGCTCATCGGCGGTATTTTCACCCCGCCCGCGCCCATCACCGGCTCGCCGATGAAGGCCGCCACCTTGTCGGCACCGGCTTCGAGGATGGCGTCCTCGACGGCCTTGGCCGCGCGCAGGCCGAAATCATGGTCGCTTTCGCCAGGCAGCGCCAACTCATAAGCATAGGGCATCATGACATGGACGATGTTGGGAACCGCCCCGCCGAGCTGCTTGTGCATCAAATCCATGCCGCCCAGCGACGTCCCGGCGACGGTCGAGCCGTGATAGGCCGACTTGCGCGAGATGATGCGGTTCTTCTCCGGCTTGCCTTCCAGCACCCAATAGTGGCGCACGAGCCGCAGTGCCGTGTCGTTGGCCTCCGAGCCGGAGGAGCCGTAGAAAACCTGGCTGATGCCCTTGGGCGCCAGCTCGGCCAGCTTCTTCGACAGCAGCACGGGCGTCGGCGTCGAGCATTTGAAGAAGGAATTGTAGTAGGGCAATTCCTTCATCTGCGCGTAAGCGGCGTCGGCCAGCTCGTCGCGGCCATAGCCGACATTGACGCACCACAGCCCGGCCATGCCGTCGAGTATTTCGGTGCCGTCGGCATCGTAGATGAACGGGCCGTTGGCGTGGGTGATGATGCGCGAGCCGGTCTCGCGCAATTCCTTGTGGTCGGTGAAGGGATGCAGATGATGCGCGGCGTCAATCTGCTGAAGCTGCTTCAGCGAATAGTTCTGGTAAGTCATGGGTTTGCTCTTTCCTCTGGAATCAAACCGGCAAGCTGCCGGGGCGACTTCGTCAGAGGACGGCGGGCGGCGAATAGCCGATGCGAGCGCACAGCCTGAGCAGTTCGGCGCGCAGCGTGCGCGGCGACGGTGTCACCGCGACCCCGAAGGCGCCGGATGTGCTCATGTAGACCATGGCGGCAGTCTATGCCGCCCGAGGCCCGGAATTCAAGCGGTGCCGCTCAATACCCTTTGCAGGAACACGTATTTCATGGCGGTTTGCGCCGCTTGCGGCCGGCGGTCGCCGCGCCCGCCATGGCCGCCTTCCGTCTCCTCGAAGAACAACGTCTTGCCGTGACCTGCTTCCTGCAGCTTCGCCGCCATCTTGCGGGCATGGCCGGGATGGACGCGGTCGTCGGCGGTTGATGTCGTGAGCAGCACCGGGGGATAGACGGCATCGGCCGAGACATGATGGTACGGCGAATAGGCGGCGAGCCACTTGGCTTCTTCCGGTTTTGCCGGATCGCCATATTCGCCGATCCACGAGGCGCCTGGCGGCAGTTCGGTGTAGCGCAGCATGTCGAGCAGCGGCACCTCGATGATGACGGCGCCGAACAGTTCGGGATGCTGCGTCAGGGAAACGCCGGTAAGCAGGCCGCCATTCGAGCCGCCCTGGATGCCGAGGGAAGCAGCCGTGGCGATGCCGCGCCTGACGACGTCCTGCGCCACCGCGGCGAAATCGTCGAAGGCAGTCTGGCGATTGCCCTTCAGCGCCGCCTGGTGCCAGGCCGGCCCAAACTCACCGCCACCGCGGATGCAGGCCTGCACATAGGCATTGCCCTTCTCCAGCCACAGCCTGCCGCGCACGCCGGCATAGCCGGGCAGCAGCGGTATTTCGAAGCCGCCATAACCATAGAGAAGCGTCGGTACCGGACCCTTCTGGTCGCGCCGCCTGACGACGAAATACGGGATCATGGTGCCGTCCTTCGAGCGCGCCTCGAACTGTTCGGAGACCAGCGGCGCGGCGTCGAACCGCGCCGGCTGCGATTTCACGGTGGCCAGCGTCACCCCGTTATCGTCCGACCAGATGATCGAACTCGGCGTCAGGAAATCGGTGAAGGAGAAGGAGACGCTGGAACCGAAATGCTCGGCATGCGCGATGCCGACATTGCCGTTCTCGGGCAGCGCCACCGGCTTCAGCGACCAGCGGTCGCCGCTGCGCTGGGCGACGATGACCTTGCCGCGCACATTGTCCATCAGGTTGATGAACAGCCGGTCCTGCGTGCGGGCAATGCCGGCGATCGACACGCGATGCGCCGGCTGAAGCATGGTTTCGACAGGACCCAGTTCGCCGGTGTCGATCCAGCGTTCGAAATCCAGGGAATAGAGGCCGTCCGGCAGGCATTCGGTGCCATCCGGCGCCGTCCACGGGCTGCGCACGCCGAACACAAACCGACCCTTGAACAGGGTGCTGTCGGTGACATCGTCCGGCAACGGGATGCGGCGGTTTTCGCCCGACGGCAGGCGCAGAAAACTGTGCGAGGAGAAGAAGGCGATCGTGCGGGCCAGAAACAAATACTGCCTGTCGCCATCATGCTCGACCCCCGCGCCGGCCGCGAGATCCTGCTTCTCGGCCTCGAAGATCGGCGTCGCCTCCTCCAACCGGGTGCCGCGCTTCCACAGCTTGACGACGCGCGGATAACCGGACTGGGTCTTGTCGTCTTCATCGAAGGCAGCCGAGACAATGACCGTGTCCTTGTCCAGCCAGGAAAAGCCGGATTTCGAGGCGGGAGCGCGGAAGCCGCCCTCGATGAAGGATTTGGTCTCGATGTCGAATTCGCGCATCTCGCTGGCATCGCCGCCATCCGGCGACATCGCCACCAGGCTAAGGTTGAAATCGGGGTAAAGGCGGCTGGCGCCGCTGAACACCCACTTCACCCCCTCCTTGGCCGACAGCACGTCGAAGTCGATGATCGTCTCCCACACAGGCTTCTCGGTCTTGTAGGAAGCAACCGTCGTGCGGCGCCAGAGGCCGAGCACATTGGTCTTGTCCTGCCAGAAATTATAGACTTGACCGTTGAGCGCGGCACCGACCGCAATGTTGTCCTCGGCCGTCATCAGGTCGAGCGCCGTCTCGAACGCCGCCTGGTAGGACGGATCGCCCTGCAGTTCGGCCATGGTGATCTCGTTCCGGCGATGCACCCAGTCGAGCGATTCCTTGCTGGTCCGGTCCTCCAACCAGAGGAACTTGTCCTCCGCGGTGGCATCCGTCTGGCGTTTTGTCGTCGATTGGGTCACGCATGGTCTCCAGGCTAGTGGCGGGCAGCCCTGCCTACATCGCGTTGCAAGCGGTTTTATTCAAGATGGTACGTCAGGTCATCGGGGGAATGCGGCCTCAAACCATCCGCCGGCGCAGGACCGTGGCCACAGCCAGTGCCAGACAAATCGTGCCCAGCGTGATCGGCAGGCCGGAGGCGCCGATCACATCCATGACGCCACCCGCCAGCGGCGGCACCACGATGCCGCCGACGCCCCACATCAGGGAGAAGGCGGCATTGCCGGCGACCAGCGCCGAGCCGGTAAAGCGGTCGCCGAGCTCGATGATCGACATGGTGTAGATGCCATAGGAGACCGCGCCCCAGATAAAGACGCAAGGCCAGATCAGCGGCGTCTCGATGAGCAGCGGCAACAGGGCGCAGCCCAGCACCGTCACCACGACGCAGATGAATCGCACCAGCCGCGCCGTCAGCCGTTCCGCCAGCAAGCCGAGCGGCACCTGCATGGCGATGTTGCCGGCGATCATCACCGACAGCAGCGCCGACATGCGCGCTTCCGCGATGCCATAGTGCGTGCCGTAGACCGGCAGCAGCGCCAGCACGCCCTGTTCGAAACCGGCGGCAACGACCACCGCCGACAGCAGTAGCCATGCCAGTGGCACGAAGCCCATGACCGAAACCCTGTGCCCGGCTTCGTCGACCTTCGGCAGTCGCGGCAGCACCAGCGCCAGGCAGGCGCCGCAGAAGATGAAGGCGGCGATCCCCACCAGGAATGGCGGCCATCCCACGGTGCCGACAGCGAGCAGGCAGAGCGGCCCGGCAGCGAAGCCGGCCGAGATGATGGTTGAATAGACACCCATGACGCGACCGCGGCGCGATGGCGGCGCCAGTGCAATGACCCAGATTTCGCTCAAGACATAGAGCGGATTGGTCACCACCCCGATCAAGAAGCGCAGAGGAAACCACAGATAGACATTCTGCGTCCAGCCGATCAGCGCAAGCACAATAGCCGAAAGCGCCGCGCAGGTAAGCGCGGTGCGCCCTGCCCCGAACCGGCGCGCCAGTGCCGGGATCAGCGGCGACGAGACAATGAAGCCGATCGGCGTCATTGCCGCCGAGAGCCCGATGATGGCCGGCGAAACGCCTTGGCGTTGCAGGATGAAGCTCAGCAGCGGATAGGACAGGCCTTGCGCGATGGCGAACACCGAGACGGTCGCGATCACGCCGCTGATCGCCGCCCACTGCATCTTCTCGTTGTCAGCTTCCGCCAGGTTCATCATTGGCACCTAAACCAGGTTCAGGACTAGCTTTTCTGTCCGACGCGGGTAAGCCCCGCCCCGCGAAAAACCGTTTGCTCCAGACAAGGCCTGTCAGGAGCTTTTGGGCCGTCAGGAGTTTTGGCGCTTGAACGATCGATAGAGCGCGAAGCTCACCAGCAGCGCGTCGAGTCCGGCGATCACCACCGGCAGACCGAGCGGACCGATGATCTGCATCAAGGCACCGGCGCCAGGCGGGCCGACAATGCCGCCGGCGCCCCACATCAATGCGAAGGCGGCGTTGCCGGCGACCAGCACGGTTCCCCTGAAGCGGCTGCCGAGTTCCACCAGCGCCATGGTGTAGACGCCGTAGCCGACAGCGCCCATGACGAGAAGGACGAGCCAGATCGCCGGCATCGTGATCAGCAACGGCAGCAAAACCGCGCAGGTCGTTGTCGCCAACGCACAGAAGATGATCATCGCCCGCCCGCCGAAACGCTCGGCCAGCAGGCCGAGCGGGATTTGCAGGAAGATGTTTCCCAGCGACAGTGCCATCACCAGGGCCGCCAGCGTCCTTTCGGGCAGGCCATAGGCGGCACCGAAGACCGGCATCAAAGCGTAGGTGCCCTGCTGGACCGCCGCCGAAACCAGCACGGCAAACAACAGCGCCGGCGCCAGCCTGGCGAAACCGAAAAAGCCGCCGGGCAATTGGCCGTCATCCTCGAAGCCGGCGAGGCTTGACGAAACAGCACGAAGGATCGCGGCGCACAGGATGAAGCCGGCCATGCCGACCAGGAAAGGAACCCAGCCCGATATCCCAACCGCGGTCAGGACCAAAGGCCCCGCAGCATAGCCAGCGCCCAGCACGGTGTTGAATGCCCCCATCACCCTGCCGCGGCGCGACGGCGGCGCCAGCGACAGCGCCCATACTTCGCCCAGTATATAGAGCGGGTTGATGACGATACCGATGATGAAGCGGATGACGAACCAGCCCACCCAGTCCTGCAGGTAGCCGATGCCGAGGAAGCACAGCGCCCCAATCAATGAGCAACCCACAGCCAGGTTGCGCGCGCCGACCAGCCGAACGGCTGCCGGCACGAACGAGGCCGAAAGGATCAGGCCAAGCGGCATCATCGCTGCCGACAAGCCGATCAGCGCCGGCGACATGCCTTGCTTCTGCATCAGCAGCGTAAACAGCGGCGAGCTCAGCCCTTGCGCCGCACCGAACATCGCGAGGGCGGCAGTTACGCCGGCAAGCGCCGCCCATTGCGTCCCCGCTTCGCCATCGCTCGAACCGGTCGCAGCCATGATGCCTTCCACATGAATTGCCGGCCCGATCCAGCGGCAAACCATTGAGCTAGCGGTTCGATTTAGGGAAAGGAAGGGCCGCGCCTGAAATCCCCTTGCGCCAAGAGCCGCAGTGGGCGCGTCCTGTCCGCCAATCCCCGGCAAGGTTGTCAGCTATCGGACTGCCGTTCGGGCATGTCGCTTCCCTCGTCCTAGTGGTCGCCGCCTCCGCAATGGCCGGACAGCCGCCGGTCCATTATGCCGCCCGCTACCAGCATCGTACGAGGACCATCATGACCGCCGCCCTGCATCCAGCCGAACCGCCTTTGGCAGCCGACCGTGCCCGTCGCGGTGGCCGTGCGGGCAAGCGCGCCGGCGGCTCGGCCGCCTTCGAACAGCCGGCTTTTCGACAACTGAGAAATCCGCTGACGCCGACCAAGCTGATCTCGGACGACGAGCTGGAATCGATCCACCTCGCCTCGCTGCGCGTCTTGAGGGAAATAGGCGTCGACGTGCTGCATGACGAAGCGCGCCGCATCATGAAGGAAAATGGCGCTGATGTCCGCGAGGGCAGCGAGCGCGTGCGCTTCGACAGCGACATGATCCTCGATCTCATCTCCAACTGCCCGTCGGAATTCACGCTCCATGCCCGCAACCCGGCGCACAATGTGCGCTTCGGCGGCAACAATGTGATCCTGTCGATGATGGCGTCGGCACCGAACTGCTCCGACCTCGATCGCGGCCGCCGTCCGGGCAACCAGCAGGACTACCGCAACTTCCTGCGCCTGGCACAGATGCACAACATCCTGAACTGCACCGGCGGCTATCCGGTCGAGCCGACCGACATCCACCCGTCGGTGCGCCACCTCGAATGCATCCGCGACCTCGCCACGCTGACCGACAAGGTGTTCCACATCTATTCGCTCGGCAAGGAGCGCAATGTCGACGGCATCGAGATCGCCAGGATCGCCCGCGGCATCAGCCATGAGCAGATGCTCGAAGAGCCGTCCGTCTTCACCATCATCAACACCAACTCGCCGCTGAAACTGGATGTGCCGATGATGGAAGGCATCATCCAGATGTCGAGCAAGGGTCAGGTCGTCGTCATCACGCCCTTCACCCTGTCCGGCGCGATGGCGCCGGTGACCATCGCCGGTGCGCTGGTGCAGCAAAATGCCGAGGCGCTGTCCGGCATCGCCTTTGCCCAGATGGTGAGAAAGGGCGCGCCGGTTGGCTATGGCGGCTTCACCTCGAATGTCGACATGAAGTCAGGCTCGCCGGCCTTCGGCACGCCTGAATATATGAAGGCGCAGCTTGTCGGCGGCCAGCTTGCCCGCCGTTACAAGATCCCCTACCGCACCTCCAATACCTGCGCCGCCAACGCGGTCGACGCGCAGGCAGCCTATGAAAGCGTGTTCTCGCTGTGGGGCGCCATCCAGGGCGGCGGCAATCTGATGATGCACGGCGCCGGCTGGCTCGAAGGCGGCCTGCGCTGTTCCTACGAGAAGACCATCCTGGACATCGACCTGTTGCAGATGGTGGCCGAGTTCCTCACCCCGCTCGACCTGTCCGACGAAGCGCTCGGCTTCGACGCCATCCAGTCGGTCGGCCCCGGCGGCCATTTCTTCGGCACCCAGCACACGCAGGACCGCTACAAGACAGCCTTCTACTCGCCCATCCTCTCCGACTGGCGCAATTTCGAAACCTGGGCCGAAGCCGGATCGCCGACCGCGCTGGAAAAGGCCAACAAGGTCTGGAAGGAGCGGCTGGCATCCTACGAGGAACCCTATATGGACCCGGCGATCCGCGAAGAGCTCAACGACTTCGTCGAAAAGCGCACGGCCGAAGGCGGCGCGCCGACCGATTTTTGATCGGCAAGCAACTGGCGGCATCCTGCCAACCGACACACCTGATTCAATTTACGCAAAAACGGACCTATCTCTCATGAAATCTCATGTAAAAGCGGTTGTCATTGGCGGCGGCGTCGTTGGCTGCTCGGTGCTCTATCACCTGGCCAAGGCCGGCTGGACCGACATCATGCTGATCGAGCGGTCCGAGCTCACCTCCGGCTCGTCCTGGCACGCAGCCGGCGGCTTCCACACGCTGAACGGCGATCCCAACGTCGCCAAACTGCAGGCCTATACGGTGCAGCTCTACAAGGAGATCGAGGAAATCTCCGGCCAGTCCTGCTCGCTGCATCTGACCGGCGGCGTGATGATGGCCGATACGCCCGAGCGCATGGATTTTCTGCGCCTGGCCCACGCCAAGGGCCGCTATCTCGGCATGGACACCGAGCTGATCACGCCCTCCGAAGCCAAGGCGATGTTCCCGCTGATGGACGAGACCAATTTCGTCGGCGCCATGTGGGATCCGGTCGAAGGCCATCTCGATCCCTCCGGCACGACGATCGCCTACTCCAAGGCGGCCAAGAAGCTGGGCGCCGAGATCGTGCTGCGCAACCGCGTCGTCGACTTGACGCAGGAAGTTGACGGCACCTGGAACGTCGTCACCGAACAGGGCACCGTCCACGCCGAGCATGTCGTCAACTGCGGCGGCCTGTGGGCGCGCGAGATCGGCCGCATGGTCGGCGTCGAACTGCCGGTGCTGGCCATGGAGCACATGTACCTGCTCACCGAGCCGATGCCCGAGGTCGAGGAATTCAACAAATCGACCGGCCGCGAGATGATCGGCGTGCTCGACTTCAAGGGCGAGATCTACACCCGCCAAGAGCGCAACGGCATCCTGCTCGGCACCTATGAAAAAGCCTGCAAACCCTGGTCGCCGGTCAATACGCCGTGGGATTTCGGCCATGAACTGCTGCCGCCCGACCTCGACCGCATCGCGCCGTCGCTGGAGATCGGCTTCAAGCATTTCCCCGGCATCGAGAAAGCCGGCATCAAGCAGATCATCAACGGCCCCTTCACCTTCGCGCTCGACGGAAATCCGCTGGTCGGGCCGGTGCAGGGCCTGACCAATTTCTGGTGCGCCTGCGCCGTCATGGCCGGCTTCAGCCAGGGCGGCGGCGTCGGCCTCGCGCTGTCCAACTGGATGGTGCATGGCGATCCCGGCTTCGACGTCTGGGGCATGGATGTCGCCCGCTTCGGCGAGTGGGCCGGCCTGCGCTACACCAACGCAAAGGTGCGCGAAAACTATTCGCGCCGCTTCTCCATCCGCTTCCCCAATGAAGAGCTGCCGGCTGCGCGCCCTGCACAAACCACCCCGCTCTATGACACGATGCTCGCCAACAACGCCGTAATGGGCGATAGCTGGGGCCTGGAGACCCCGCTGTGGTTCGCGCCGAAGGGCAAGGAGCCGAAGGACGTCGTCTCCTTCCACCGCTCAAACGATTTCGGTCCTATCGGCGAGGAAGTGCGCGCCACGCGCGAACGCGTCGGCGTCACCGAAATCGCCAACTTCGCCAAATACGAAGTGTCGGGACCTGCGGCTGAGGATTTCCTCAACCGGCTGATGACCAACCGCATGCCGAAGATCGGCCGCATCGTGCTGACGCCGATGATCAACGAGTTCGGCAAGCTGATCGGCGACTTCACCATCGCCAAGGCAGGCGAAGACAGATTTATGATCTGGGGTTCGTCCGCCGCGCAGAAGTACCACATGCGCTGGTTCGAAAAGCACCTGCCGAAGGATGGTTCGGTGCGCATCCACCGCTTCGATCAGACGCTCGTCGGCCTGTCGATCGCCGGGCCGAAATCGCGCGATCTCTTGCAGAAGCTGGTCGATGTCGACATCTCGACCAAGGCGTTTCGCTTCATGGATTTCCGCGAAATGGCGGTCGGGGGCGCGCCCTGCATGGTCAACCGCATCACCTATACCGGTGATCTCGGCTATGAAATCTGGATGGCGCCGGCCTATGAGCGCCTGGTCTACAAGGCGATCAAGGACGCCGGCGAGGAGTTCGGCCTCGTCGATTTCGGCATGCGCGCTTTGCTCTCCATGCGCCTGGAGAAGAACTTCCCGACCTGGTACCGCGAGCTGCGGCCGATCTACGGCCCGTTCGAAGGCGGGATGGACCGCTTCATCAAGCTGGAGAAGAACGACTTCATCGGCCGCGAGGCCGCCGCCAAGGAACAGGCGGAAGGACCGAAACTGCGCCGTGTCTCCTTCATCATCGATGCGGCCGACGCCGATGTCATGGGCGACGAGCCGATCTGGGCCAAGGTCGGCAAGGACTATGGCACGGTGGAAAAGCCGCATGGCTATGGCGCGCCGCGCTTCGACATGGCGGGCAAGGAAGTGCGTGGCTCGAAGGCTGCCGAAGGCGCTTCCGCCGTGCGCGGCATCGTCGACGGCGACTGGCGCGTGGTCGGCTGGGTCACCTCGGGCGGTTATGCGCACTATGTGCAGAAATCGATGGCGCAGGGCTATGTGCCGGCGGCACTCGCCGAGGACGAAAGTGCCGGACTGTTCGAGATCGAGATCCTCGGCCACCGGCGTCCGGCGCGTATCAATGTCGAGGCGCCCTTCGACCCCAGCGGCGAGAAGATGCGGACCTGAAAAGGCGACAGGGAGCGTGAGATCGTGTAAGGGGCCTTCGGCAGTTGGCCGCAGGCATTTCCCTCGATGAGAAGACGATCCCCTTGCAGTATCTAGAGAAATGGACGGACTGGCTCGGCGAAGGCAAGGTCGGTCCCTTCAACGCCGCACTGGTCTGCGTCGCGGTCTATTGCGTCGTCCAGATCGTGGTGATGGCGCTGCTGTCCCGTGTCGTGGGAACCGGTGTCGGCGTCGACGATTCCGAACAGCTGATGTACATGCGCTACCTCTGGGCTGGCTATGGCGGCTCGCAGCCGCCGCTCTACACCTGGCTCGCCCGCCTCGTCGCCGCCGTGGTCGGAACGAACATCCTCGCGCTCAAGATCGTGAAGTACCTACTGATCGGAGCGGCGCTGGCTTCGGTTTTCATCGCTGTCCGCCGCCTGGGCTATTCCAGCCGCGCTGGCGCCGCCGCATTGTTCGGCCTGCTGTTGTTTCCGCAGATGGTGTGGGAGATGCAGCACGCCCTCACCCACTCGATCGCCGCTTTCTGTTTTTCAGTGGTGCTGTTTCTTGCGCTCGTCGAACTGGTGCAGCGGCGTTCCCTGGCCACCTATGTGCTGTTTGGCGTGGCGATGGCCGCCGCCATCCTGTCGAAATACAACAACGCGATCTTTCTCGGCGCGCTGATCCTGTCCACCCTGTCGCTGCGCGAAACGCGCGGCGTCATCCTCAACCGCCGGTTTTCGATCAGCCTTGTCGTGGCGGTGCTGCTTTGCCTGCCGACGCTCTACTGGAACCTGACCTACACCGACCAGTTGCTGTCGCACAGCGGCGGCTTCGGCATGGGCAGAGGAGAAAGCGCCATACAAACCGCATTCTACGGAATGCGCGGACTGGGCAAGGCTATCCTGTATTTCGCCGTGTTGCCGGCCGGCATATTCGTCGCGGCTTTGCTCATCGCATGGAAAAAGCCGGCGCCGGCTCTGCAACCGGCGCCATGGACCGAGAAACTGGTGTGGCGCACCATCGCTTTTGCCCTGGCGATGACCATCGTGCTCGTCCTGGCGAGCGGGACGACGCAATTTCGCGATCGCTGGATGCTTCCCATTCTTGTGTTGCTGCCGGTCGCGCTGGCCTTGCGGATGGATGCCAGAGGCGACAAGGGAAGGAAGGTGCAGGACGTCGTCGTCTTTGTCGGCGCAACGCTTGCCATCCTCGTGCTGCCGGTGACCTGGTACACGCACCTCAATGGCGGCGACAGCCGCGGCAGCATCGTGCGTGTCGACTACCAGTCGCTCTATGGCCAGCTGACGGCAAACGGTCCGGTTCGCACGGCGATATCGAGCTGGCACTGGGTGGGAAATCTGCGTCTTGTCGATCCCGATCTGGTCGTGCTCGACGACGAGATGCCGGACTTCGGCCATTTGCTGATCGAGCCGGCGGTGCTCGTGATGGCCAATGACAAGGAACCTCCCGAGGGCATCCTGCGGGCCTTGAGCGAGGCCGGCTATGTCGCTGACGGCTCGCCGCAGCAGTTGGTCGTCCCGATGCTGTTCGACAGCGAGCCGCCCACCCGCACGCTGACGGTCACGCGGCTGAAGAAAGCGGCCGCGGGCGCAGCGCCACAGTAAGTCGGCAGGGAGGCGTCGGGTGGAGAAACAAGGGTTCGGCCGTCACCGCAAGATCATGCCGTTCGAGCCGGGCTCCGTCGAAGCCTCGCGCCAGAAAGCGGCGTCGCTGAACCAGCATGTGCTGGGCTATGGCGCGCTGGCTGAAACCGAATGGCAAGCGGCAGGCATCGCCGCGCCCGATTTTGCCGCTATGCGCCAATACCGGCTCGAGCGCATCCGAGCCGAACTGAAGCGCCGAAACTACGCCGGCGCGCTGCTCTACGACCCCGTCAACATCCGCTACGCCACCGATTCGACCAACATGCAGCTGTGGGTCGCGCACAATCCGACCCGCCACTGCTTCATCGCCACTGAGGGACCCGTGGTGCTGTTCAACTATTTCTCCTGCGAGCATCTGTCCGACCATTCCGGCGTCGTTGACGAGGTGCGGCCGGCAGTGTCGTGGATGTACCTCTATGGCGGTGAGCTGACCGAGCACAAAGTCCGCCGCTGGGCGGCCGGCATCGCCGATCTGGTCAAGGAGCATGGCGGCGGCAACAGCCGCATTGCGGTCGACCACATCAACCCGGAAGGCGTCGAGGAACTCGCCCGGCTCGGCATCTCGATTGGCAATGGCGAAGCGGTGATGGAAAATGCGCGGCTGATCAAATCGCCGGACGAGATCCTCGCCATGCGCCGCGCAATCGTCGCTTGCGAAGCGGCGATGGGTGAAATGGAGAAGGCGCTGACGCCGGGCATTTCCGAAAACGAATTGTGGGCCGAACTCCACCGCGGCAACATTGCGCGCGGCGGCGAATGGATCGAAACCCGGCTGCTTGCCTCGGGGCCGCGCACCAATCCGTGGTTCCAGGAATGCTCATCGCGTGTGATCGAGGAAGGCGACCTCGTCGCCTTCGACACCGACCTGATCGGTCCCTACGGCTTCTGCGCCGATCTCTCCCGCACCTGGCTTTGCGGTGACGCCAGGCCGTCGAACGAGCAGCGCGACCTGTTCCGCATCGCCGCCGACCAGATCGCCCACAACACGCAGTTGATGCAGCCCGGCATATCCTTTCGCGACCTGGTCGAACGCTCCGTGGTGCCGCCGGGAGATTGCTTCCCGACACGCTACGGCGTGCTCTATCACGGCGTCGGCCTGGCCGACGAGTACCCGACCCTGCCACATGCCAGCGACTGGACGCCGGACACGCCCGATGGCGTGCTGGAGCCGGGAATGGTCCTGTGCGTGGAAAGCTATATCGGCCGTCTCGGCGACCATGAGGGCGTCAAGATCGAGGAACAGATCCTGATCACCGAGACCGGTAACGAGCAGCTTTCAACCTACCCGTTGGATGCGAGGCTGCTCGGCTGATCCGGCAAGCGCCTCGCGCAGAGCCTTGAGCGTCTTTTCCGGCGTCGTCCTGGCGGTGATGTAGGGCAGGCCTTTGCGCCTTGCCGTCCAGCCGACGACCTTCACGGCGTTTGCCGCAGGTTCGAAACGCTGCGCCAGCGCCCAGCTCTCACAGTCGATGGCAGCTATATCCGCCTTGCCCTCGGCGACCGCGACGATCGAGCCGCGATGGCCACCGCTTTCGCTGCGCGAGGAAAAGATATCCAGGCTTTCGCCGGCGGCCTGCAGATCGCGCGCCAGTGCAATGATGCCCGACATCGAATCGAGGCTGTTGTAGGTAAAACGCTTGCCACGCATCAGATCGAGCGGCAGCAAGGCTTTGCCATCCGCGGGCGAGCGAACTTCCGATCCCTCGCCTGTGCGCATCACCAGCGCGCTGGAATAGAGTTCGCCCTGGCCGCCTTCGTAAGCGTCGTAGCTCGGCTGGCCGACCACCTGCACATGCTTGTTCAGGCCGAGTTCCATCGGCCCCCAGCAGGTCTGCGCGAACAGCAGCGCCGGATGCAGCCAAAGCTGGTGATGGTCGAGTTCGTTCGGCGGCAGTGTCGCCGGATCGGGCGCGATTAGCTTGCCCTCGGCGTCCCGGATACCGCCCGGCACCGGCGGCAGGTCGCCACTGCGGCGCACGATTGTCTGCGGCGCATCGATGCCCTTGTGCCGAAAAGCCTCGCGCAACGCTGCCCATTGCGCGTCGACCTCGCCGCGCACTTCGGGCCAGTCGTACATCGGCAATGCCGCAATCAATTCACTCATGCCGACACTCAATCATCATGGCTCGGGAAAGGATCGCAAAAACGCGGCGTTCAATCAGAATTGGCCGACACCGGGATGTCCGGGGATTATTCCTTCGGCGGCTCGGCCGGAACCGGCGCGCTGCCAAGCCCGCTGATGCTGCGCGCCCTGATGCGCGGCTTGAACGCCCTGCCCGGCTCGGGCTGGCGGCGCAGCACCGGGTGCACGATCGGCTCCTTGGCCTTGAATGCGTAGGCCTTGATCAGTGCGAAATAGTTCGGATAGGCGTAGCCATTGTTCATCCGCAGCCACTCGTCGCGGCGGTCGGCAAACAGTTTTGGAAGCCTGTACCAGGCAACGGTCGGGGTCTTGTGGTGAACGAAGTGCAGATTGTTGTTGAGGAACAGGAACGACAGCGGCGAGCGCTCGATGATCACCGTGCGTCCTTCAGGGTGCTCGCACCACTGATGTTCGGCGAAAGTCCGGACCGCGATCAGCGACTGGCCGAGCCAGACCGGCACCAGAATGTAGAGCCATACGGGAATGCCGAAGCCGAACTGCACGATCGGCACTACGATGGCGAGGCCGATCGCATGCAGCAGCCATGCCTTGCCGATCACCTTGTCGCCGGCAATCACATGCCTGGCGTCGTCGACGAAGAAACCGATGCAGGACAGCCAAGGGCCGAGAAAGAAACGGCCGGCCATGGTGTTGTTTATCTTGAGCAGGAATTTCATCGTCGGCGGCAGATCGTCATGCATCCACAGCGCCTGGTAATAGCTCTCGGGATCGTCGAGCGGATCGGTCAGGCGCTCGTCGGCGTGGTGGCGCAAATGAAGCGTCTTGAAGCGACGGAACGGCCAGACCAGGCCGATCGGCAGGAAGACGAAGGCTTCGTTGATGAGCGCGCTGCGCGTCGGATGGCCATGCAGCACTTCGTGCATGATCGACGACTGCAAGGCCAGGATGAAGCCGAGGAGAAGAAGTGCCAGGATCGGATAAGAGGGCCAGAGCAGGAGCCCGGCAGCGAGCCACATTCCGTAACAGAAGAAAGCGAGAACCACGGTCGGCCACTCGATGGCTGCTGCGTTGCGTCGCTTGATGCTCTTGCCTGTCATGCTATCGACCACTGTCCCTCAGCCGCCGAAACCCCAATTGGTTCCTGACAACATAGTGTCAGGAGAAGCGATTCCACTCAACGAGACAAAGTGTACAAAATGTTGCATTTGCGCATTTTGACCGCAGATGTTACACATTGTAAACAACCCTAGGGATTCATTTACGCCTGGAGTGCTGATTCGACGGCTATGGCGCAAATTTTTCCTAAGTGAGCGCGGAGAACGAACAGTGGACAAACGGGACCTGTCGGCAATCTTTCGGGAGCGTCTGAAGCTGCTCCTGACACGGTCCGACCTCAACCAGTCGGCCTTCGCGTCAGCAGTCGGCATCGATCGGTCGGCGCTGTCGCAACTGATGTCCGGCGCCTCGACGCGCCTGCCGCGCGCCGAAACGCTGCTCAACATCGCCGCCGAATTCAAGATCTCGCTGGACTGGCTCCTCGGCCTCTCCCAGGACGAAGGCGTCACCGGCGAAATCCGCGAAAGCCTGGAGATCGAAGAGGCGCCCGACGGCTTCGACCGCACGCTGCTCGCCAAATGGTTCGCCGAGGCCGCAGGCACCAAGATCCGCTATGTGCCGGCCGGCATTCCCGACCTCCTGCGCACACGCCAGCTGGTCGACTACGAAGCCAACATCACCAACCGCAGCCGCCTCGCTCAGGCGAGCGAGACGCAGTACCGCATCGAGTACAACCGGCGCCCTGAGACCGACATGGAGGTCTGCATGCCGCGCCACACGCTGGAGATTTTCGCCCGCGGCCTGGGCGTCTGGGACCGCTTTCCCGAGGCTGACCGCCGGCAGCAGCTTGCCCATATGGCGACGCTGCTTGACGATCTCTACCCCACCTTCCGCCTGTTCCTCTATGACGGCCGCATGCGCTATTCCATCCCGCTGACCATCTTCGGCCCTTACCGCGCCGCCATATATGTCGGCGACATGTATGTCGTGCTGAACGCCACCCAGCCGGTCCAAGCGCTGACCCAGCATTTCGACAATCTGATCCGCGCCGCCGACATCAACCCGCATGAGGCCGCCGCCTACGCGCGCAATCTGGCCGGCGCGTCATTTCCATCGGGTTCTGCCTGATCCCCAACGCCCCGGAAAGGTGCGCCGCCCGGCAATTGCCGGTCGCAAACACATTGACTGGACATAAAGACTTCTTTATATCCTTATTCCATTCAAATACTGAAAGTCGATCCGATGACCGCGAACAATCCCATCGATGCTCTGCTGGCCGAAAAGGGCGTGCTGCTCGCCGATGGCGCCACCGGCACCAATCTGTTCGCCATGGGGCTGGAGGCCGGCGAAGCGCCGGAGTTGCTGAACGAGGCAGCGCCCGACACCATCACCAGCCTGCACCAGAATTTCGTCGACGCCGGCGCCGATATCATCCTCACCAACTCGTTCGGCGGCACCCGCCACCGGCTGAAGCTGCATCATGCGCAGGACCGCGTGCATGCGCTGAACAAGCGCGCCGCCGAGATTGCCCGCGCGGTCGCCGACAAGGCCGACAGGAAAGTCATCGTCGCCGGCTCGGTCGGTCCGACCGGCGAGTTGCTGGTGCCGCTCGGCGCCATGACCTATGACGAAGCAGTCGAGGCTTTTGCCGAGCAGATCGAGGGTCTCAAGGAAGGCGGCGCCGAAGTCGCCTGGATCGAGACCATGTCTGCGCCGGACGAAATCCGCGCCGCGGCGGAGGCCGCCATCCGCGTCGGCCTGCCCTACACCTATACCGGTTCGTTCGACACTGCCGGCCGCACCATGATGGGCTTGCTGCCCAAGGATATCCACGGCGTCGTCGACGGACTTTCAGAGACACCGCTCGGTGTCGGCGCCAATTGCGGTGTCGGCGCCTCCGACATCCTGGCCTCGCTGCTCGACATGACCGAGGCGAAGCCGGAAGCGACGGTGATCGTCAAGGGCAATTGCGGCATTCCCGAATTTCGTGGCACCGAGATCCATTATTCCGGCACGCCGGAGCTGATGGCCGACTATGTCCGGCTGGCGGTGGATGGCGGCGCGAAGATCATCGGTGGCTGCTGCGGCACGTCGTTCCAGCACCTTGCCGCCATGCGCAAGGCGCTCGACGCGCACACCAAATCCGAACGCCCGACCGTCGCGGCGATCGTCGAGCGCATCGGTCCGATGCGCAACAAGGTGGCGACGGAAAACACCGCCGAGACCAGCGAAGCCCGCCGCGAACGCCGCCGCACCCGGGCCTGATATCGAACTTATTCGCTGTTTTCAGCGTAACGCGATAGCGCCGTCTTGAAATCCAGGGCGGTGCTGTCGGCGCTTTCATTCATCGTCACCAGGTCACCCGACGACTGCGGATTGCCGATCTGCTCCAGCATGACACGAAAGCGGTCATTGGTCAGCGCCGACTTTGCGGTATTCCGGGCTGCGTCGACGTCATCCATGATGCGCCTGGATTCTGGCGACAGCGTTCCCGACGCCTGCGTGTGTCTCACCGCCGGCGTCGTGTTTCCAATGTTCATGATCTGCAATTCCCGGCTCCCCAAGCCCAGTCCCGACCCCATGCAATAATAGCAGGGCATTGCGATGACGTTCCGGAAAAGCCGCGCAATTTAACGATCAGGCGGATCATCTGTGCGCTTCGGATCAATCGATCCGAAAAAAGGCCGGCAGGGTTTCCCCCGCCGGCCTGCCTCACCCGCCCGTAGCCGGTTCCCCGTATCAGAACGACCCCCGTCTGAAAGGAACCGGCTGTATTGCCACTACCGGTTACCGCCGAGCGCCGAGGCAAGGCGCACAAGCGAAAGGAACTCGGACCTGTACCCAAACGGGTCGGCTCCTCGGGCGGCGGTGGCAATCTCCATGATCTTGTCGTAGCCGAACTTCGCGGTCGCATCCTCGTCGCGCAGCTTCTGGCCGAAGGCGGCGACAGCGACGGAGAAACGCTGGTCGGTGCTGGCCTGGTCGAAGGACGCGACCTCGTTGGCCGACGTCACCGGCGTGGTGATCAGCTTCGAGACGTCTTCGTTCGGCAGCTTGTAGCGGATTTTCACGAAGGCATATTCGTCGGCGTTGGCGACGCCGCCATTGTCGACCGCGGCCTGGCCGTAGCGCAGCGGATCCATCTGCTCGCCGCCACTGCCCTTCGGCGTGATCTCGTAGATGGCCGTCACCGAATGACCGGAGCCGATATCGCCGGCATCGACGCGGTCATTGTTGAAGTCCTCGCGGTTCAAGGCGCGGGTTTCATAGCCGATCAGCCGGTACTCCGAGACCTTGTCCGGATTGAACTCGACCTGGATCTTGACGTCCTTGGCGATGGTGAACAGCGTCGAGGAGGCATCCTCGACCAGAACCTTCTCGGCCTCGGCCAGCGTGTCGATATAGGCGGCGGTGCCGTTGCCGTTCTGGGCGATGGTCTGCATCATCTGGTCGTTCAGATTGCCGCGTCCAAAGCCGAACACCGACAGGAAGACGCCGGTCTTGCGCTCCTGCTCGATCAGTCGCTTCAGATCGTCGTCATCGGTCTGGCCGACATTGAAGTCGCCGTCCGTGGCCAGCATCACACGGTTGATGCCGTCCTTGACGAAGGACTGCTGGGCAAGCTTGTAGGCTTCCTTGATACCCGCCTCGCCGGCCGTCGAGCCGCCCGGCTGCAGATTGTCGATGGCGTTGAGGATCTTGTCCTTCTCGGTGACCTTGGTCGGCATCAGCACGGTGCCGGCGTCACCGGCATAGGTGACGATCGAGATGGTGTCGTCCGCCTTGAGCTTGCTGACCAGCAGCCGGAAAGCCGACTTCAGCAGCGGCAGCTTGTCCGGCTCATCCATCGAACCCGAGACGTCGATCAGGAACACCAGATTGGCCTTGGGCTGCTCGACCGGCTTGATGTCGAAGCCCTTGATGGCGACGTGCATCAGCTTGGTGTGCCCGTTCCACGGCGTCGGCATGACGCTGACGGTCGAGTTGAACGGCGTCGAAGCCGAGTCCGGACCCTTCCAGTCATAGGGGAAGTAATTGACCATCTCCTCGACGCGGACCGTATCGGCCTGCGGCAGGTAGCCCTGCTTCAGCGAGCCGCGGACGAAGGAATAGGAAGCCGTGTCGACGTCGATCGAGAAGGTCGAGACCGGATCCTGAAGGGCTGCATGCACCGGATTGGTCTTGAAATCCTCGACGCGGTCGCGGTTTGGCTCCTGCGGCGCAATCTGGTCGGCCGGCATCGTCGAAGGCTGTGCCAGGTACTTGGATTCGGTCGCGCCGGCCATGCGGTTGACCCGCGCGCCGCCGGCCGGAGCAGCACTGCCGTCAAGCGAAAACTCGCGGCTCTCAACTGGCGCAGGCTCGGCCAACACGCCGCGTCCCAGCGCATCCTGCTGCGCCGGGGCGACAGCAACGGTCGATTCGGGCTTCGGCGGCGCGGGTGGCGTAAGCGGCGTAGTGGTGTCGCGGCTTCGCACATCGGCGTCGGTCTTCTTGTCGCCTTCAGGCGCCTGCTTTTCTTTTACCGGCGCGTTGATCGCCGGCCCATTGGTTGCCGGCTTGTCGGCCAGCGTCTCGGTGATCTTCTCGTCGCCGCCGAACGGCAACGGCTGTTCCCTCAGCATATGGAAGGTGGCGTATCCGGCGATCGGCAGGGCGACGAGCCCGGCAATGGCCGGCGTGGCGATGAGTTTCTTTTGCATGATCTCGCTCCAGAGCTTTTGTGCTCGCTCTGTGAGACGAAGCCCGCCGACCGATCCTTGGGTGACGGCAGAAATATTTTCCTGATCATAGGCGCTCATGGCGGCTTCGAAGGCGCGTGCCTTCGCGCTTTCGCCCGGCGCCGGTACTGCTGCGTCGCGCAGCCTGTTGAGTTCGTTGTCGTCGACCATGGTCACACTTCCCCGGCTGAACGCATCAACGTCTTCAGCCGTTTCTTCGCTTCATGGATGTGCCAGGAAACCGTCGTCTCCGAGATTGCCATCGCCTCGGCGGCGGCCGCGTGGCTCAAACCTTCGCCATAGACCAGAAGTACTGCATCGCGCTGCTTGTCCGGCAATTGCCGCACCGCTGCCCAGAGCGCCTCAGTCGGATCTTCGGGCTCGGCCGAGGCCTCTCCCGAAATCATGCTGTAGGCGCCGAAAGCCTCGGTCTTGACGTTTTCGCGCGTGGTCTTGCGCATCATGTCGCGCGCCGCGTTCAGCGTCACGGAATAGAGCCATGTCGTGAACGCGCCGCCGCCGCGATAGTCGCGGATCGCCTTGCCGAGACGGACACAGACCTCCTGGGCGATGTCTTCGGCATCGGCCTTCTTTCCGCACCAGCGATAGGCGGCGCGATAGACGAAGTCGTAGTGCCGCTCCAGCAATTTGCCGAAGGCACCCCTGTCTCCGCCCTTCGCCCGCCCGATCAATTCGGCGTCGGAGGCTTCGCTTTCATCCAGCATCATCGCCATCATTTGCCTGTTGGACGAAGGCTAATGGCCAATCCTTGGGGTTATGGAAAGATTTTTTTCCGAGGCGACGGATGCACGCGCAACAGGTGCGCTGAGATTCAGGTGAGGCCGAGCCGAAAACGATGGATTTCGAGAACCGGAGTGGAGCGTACTTTTGGTACGCGAGCACCGGAAGCACTGAAAGCCGTCGTTTGCAGGCCGGCCTCACCTGAATATCAGCACACCTGGCCCGAGGCCCAGCCGGACGACCAAGCCCACTGAAAATTATAGCCGCCCAGCCAGCCCGTGACATCGACGACTTCGCCGATGAAAAACAGCCCCGGCACGGATTTCGCCTGCATCGTCTTCTGATCGAGCCCGTTGGTATCGACACCGCCAAGCGTCACTTCCGCCGTGCGGTAACCCTCGGAGCCGGCCGGCTTGATGCGCCAGTCGTTGACGGCGGCTTCGACGGTTTTCATTTGCAGGTCTGTCAAATCAGCGAGATTGCCATCGATCCCACTGCGCTCGGCGACTGCTTGCGCAAGGCGCTTCGGCAAATGGTTTGCAAGCACCGTCTGCACCGCTTGCCTGCCGTTGACGCGCCGGGCGGCGCGAAGCAGTTCCGCCACATCCCTCCCCGGCAGCATGGCGATGCGGATCTCGTCGCCCTCGCGCCAATAGGACGATATTTGCAGGATGGAAGGCCCGCTCAAGCCGCGATGCGTAAACAGCATCGCTTCTGAAAACCGCGTCTTGCCGCAGGCGACTTCGGCATCGACGGCATTGCCGGCCAAAGGCGCCAGCCGCTCCAGCGTTCTTGCGTCGAAGGTAAGCGGCACCAGCGCCGGCCGTGTTTCCACCACCGCAAGGCCGAATTGCGCCGCAAGCTCGTAGCCGAAACCGGACGCGCCCATTTTGGGGATCGACTTGCCCCCGCAAGCCACGACTAACGAGCTGCAAGCGACGCTGCCAGCGGAGAGCGTCAGCACAAACCCGTCCGCGGTCTTGCTGACGTTCCTCACCTCGGTCGACAACGCCAGTTCCACACCCCAATCCTGCATGTCGGAAACCAGCATGTCGATGATCAGCCGCGCCGAGCCGTCGCAAAACAGCTGTCCCAGCGTCTTCTCGTGATAGGCGATGCCGTGGCGTTCGACGAACTCGATGAAATCGCGCTGCGTGTAGCGGCTGAGCGCCGAGATGCAGAAATGCGGATTGCCCGAGATGAAATTCTTCGGGCTCGCATGGATGTTGGTGAAATTGCAGCGGCCACCGCCGGAGATGCGGATCTTCTCGCCGGGCTTTGCCGCGTGATCGAGCACCAGGACCGAGCGGCCGCGCTTGCCCGCCTCGATGGCGCACATCATTCCGGCCGCACCGGCGCCGATCACCACGACATCATAGGATTGCATCAGGCTGTTCGTTCCCGCTCGACCGGCGCTGTTTTAACAGGCCGCGCCAATCGTGCAGTCTCTACCCGTTCGTTGCGACTTCAGGCAACGCCTCGTTAGATCAGCGTCTCGGCGAACAGCGTCGTCAGTCGCTTCCAATGACGTTCGGCGCCGGCCGCGTTGAAGACGCTGTGGTCCGACACGCACCAGCCATGCGCCATGCCGGCATAGTTTTCGATGGCGTGGTCGACCTCCGCCACGCGCAGCGCCTCGACCAGCCGCGCCGACTGCTCCGGCGGAAAGCTGCGGTCGACGCCCGATGTCCCGACATAGACGCGCGCCTTGATCATTGCGGCCTTGCGGTGCGGGCTGTCGGCGGCATCGCTGGCCAGATTGCCGCCATGGAAGCTCGCCGCCGCCACGATGCGATCGGGATAGGTTGCAGCCGCATTCAAGGCCCGCGCCCCCGCCCATGCAGTAACCGACGACACCGACCGGTCCGGTGACACCTTCAGCGGTAAGCGTGTCGAGGAACGCCCTGCTGTCGCGGATGGTCATGTCCTGTGTCGTGCCGTGGACCAACGCCGTCAGCGCGACCTTGGTCTCCTCGACGACGAAAGCGGTCTTGGGCTCGAACGGCCCGTAGGGTGCTTTGCGATAGAAAAGATCCGGCACCAGCACGGCATAGCCCTCGCCTGCCAGCCGTTCCGCCATTGCGTCGAGCGCCGGTCGCGGACCGAAAGCGTCCATATAGAGAATGATGCCGGCCCTGGACGAGGAAGCGGTCGCCGAGCGGAACAGCCCGGCTTTCGCCACGCCGTCCCCGGTCTTGATCTCAATGTCCTGCTTCGCCATGGCCCGCTCCGTTAAATGTCGTGCGATACATATAAGCAGGCACCGTCAGGGCAAGCCGTTCCCTGACAATCCCGTTCAACACTTTGTGCGGGCTTTCGACCCGGCTACAGGCCGGCAAACGCCGTCATGTGAAAGGCCTGAACCTCAGGCGGATAGCGATGGGCCGTGCCATACGGACAGGCGTTGCGGTCGAGGCAGCCGCCGCCGCGGCATGGTTCGCCCTTCGATCCGCGCACATGCGCCAGACAAGCCTGATGAGCGAAACCATCCGCGGAATAGGCGTCAACCGGACAGGATTTCAGGCAAGGTTTTGCGACACAGGCGTCGCAAAGGTGAATCGCTTCGCGACGTTCAGGAAGCGCGATCTCATCCTCGAACAGCAACGCGCCGCGATAGGCATGCCAGAGCCCGTACTGCGGATGCATCAGGATGCCCAGCGGCGACGGTCTCAGCCCCTCCGCTCGCATCGCCCATTGCTGGAACGGCAGATAAGGTCTGTCCGAAGGCGAAACGGCGCGCGCGCCGAATTTCTCCGCCACCGCACCGATCACTGCGCGCGACCATGTGTCGAGCGGATTAGCAATGGTTTGCGGTTGCCGGTCGCGCCAGCGCAGGAAATGCGGCCAGGGTGCCGCTCCCGCCTGCCCCACCAACAGCACGGATTTGGCGGGGGCAACTGAAGGGCCATGCGGCGGCGTTTCGCTTGTTGCGAAATTGAAGCCGCCGCGCAGGATGAGGCCGTCGGCGGAAAGCGCGGCCGCTATCTCGTCAGCCCGGCGCCGCGCAATCATCCCTTCTTGTCCGGGTCGGAGAAAGCGCTCCGCCAGACTTCCTTGTGGATGATGTTGGCGACTTTAGCCCCGCCTGACTCGGGCTCCTTTCAGGTGAAGGCGTCAGCCATCGACGCCTTCTTCGTCGCTATGTAGTCCTTCAGGCCGTCGTCGATGCCCGGATCGAGATAAGGCGCCTCGTAGGTCTCCAGCCAGCGGCGGGCGAGTTCGTTGGCGCGCTGCGGCGCTGTCTTCTCGCCCTCGGCCAGCCACTGCTCGTAGGAATTGTTGTCGGCGATGCTGGAGCGGTAGAAGGCGGTCTGGAAATTGGCCTGGGTGTGGTCGCAGCCGAGATAGTGGCTGCCCGGGCCGACCTGGCGGATGGCGTCCATCGCCTGGCCGTTTTCCGAGAGGTCGACGCCTTCGGAAAACTTTTGCGTCATGCCGAGCTGATCGATGTCCATCATGAATTTTTCGTAGCAGGACGCCAGTCCGCCTTCGAGCCAGCCGGCCGAATGCAGGACGAAATTGGTGCCGGCAAGAATGGTCGAGTTGAGCGTGTTGGCGCTCTCGTAGGCGGCCTGCGCATCCGGAACCTTGGAGGCGCAGAGCGAGCCGCCGGTGCGGAACGGCAGACCGAGCCGGCGGGCAAGCTGTGCGGCGCCGTAGGAAACCAGCGACGGCTCCGGTGTGCCGAAGGTCGGCGCACCAGACTGCATGGAGATCGACGAGGCGAAGGTGCCGAACAGCACCGGCGCGCCGGGACGGATCAACTGCGTGAAAGAGGCGCCGGCCAGCACCTCTGCCAGAACCTGCGTCAGCGTGCCGGCCACCGTGACCGGGCTCATCGCGCCGGCAAGGATGAACGGCGTGACGATGCAAGCCTGGTTGTGACGCGAATAAACCTTCAGCGCGCCCAGCATGGTTTCGTCGAACACCATCGGCGAATTGGCGTTGATCAGGCTGGTCAGCACGGTGTTGTTTTCGACGAAATCGTCGCCGAACACGATCTTGGCCATGGCGACGGTGTCTTCGGCCCGCTCTGGCGCCGTCACCGAACCCATGAACGGTTTGTCCGAATATTTGATGTGGCTGTAGATCATGTCGAGATGGCGTTTGTTGACCGGCACGTCGACCGGCTCGCAAACCGTGCCGCCCGAATGGTGAATCGACGGCGCCATATAGGCGAGCTTCACGAAATTCCGGAAATCCTCGATCGTCGCGTAGCGCCTGACACCGTCGAGATCGCGCACGAAGGGCGGACCATAGACCGGCGCGAAGACCGTGGCGTTGCCGCCGATCTGCACCGAACGTTCGGCGTTGCGCGCATGCTGGGTGTAGATGGGCGGCGCGGTCTTCAGCAGCGAGCGGCAGAGGCCCTTGGGAAAATGCACGCGCTCGCCCTTGACGTCGGCGCCCGCCTCTTTCCAAAGCTGCAGCGCCTCGGCGTCGTCGCGAAAGATGATGCCGATCTCTTCCAGCACCGTATCGGTGTTGTTTTCGATAATCGCCAGGCCTTCCTCGTTGAGGACCTCATAGATGTTGATCTTGCGCTTGATATAGGTGAGCTGGGTGCCCGGTCCGCCGCCCGAGCGCGCCGCCCGCCTTGCAGCCGCGCCGCCGCTGGCAGCACGTCCACGTCGCGCATTGGACGCTTCCTGGTCGACTGACGCGTTTTCACTCATGATCGTTTTTCCCTAAAAACCGTTTGCGGCCGCGTATGGCGGCTTCTCGCCCGGATCGTAGCCATGCACCCTATTCGAAACGGCCCGCCAGCGCCAACGCCTGTCGCAAAATCGACAAGAATTCCAATAGATTTGCGGTCGCTTTCCTTTTGCGGGAAGTCGCAAATCAGCTATGGATACCTGCCCCCGCCGGGTTAGGTATTGACGCGATTATTTTAAGCCGCCGTGGTCGCATCCCGTGCGGCAAGGAGCCCGAGAAAAATGGCCGACGACGAGATCATCCTCTCCGAGCTTTCCGACGACGAGTTGGTGCAGCAGATGCACGACGATCTCTATGACGGGCTGAAGGAAGAGATCGAGGAAGGCACCAACATCCTGCTCGAGCGCGGCTGGGTGCCCTACAAGGTGCTGACCGAAGCTCTGGTCGAAGGCATGCGCATCGTCGGCGAGGACTTTCGCGACGGCATCCTGTTCGTTCCCGAGGTGCTGCTGTCGGCCAACGCCATGAAGGCCGGCATGTTCATCCTGCGCCCGCTGCTGGCCGCCACCGGCGCGCCGAAGCAGGGCAAGATGGTGATCGGCACCGTCAAGGGCGACATCCACGACATCGGCAAGAACCTCGTCGGCATGATGATGGAAGGCGCCGGCTTCGACGTCATCGATCTCGGCATCAACAATGCGGTGGAAAAATACCTCGACGCCATCGAGCAGCACCAGCCCGACATTATCGGCATGTCGGCGCTTTTGACCACGACCATGCCCTACATGAAGGTCGTCATCGACACGATGAAGGAAAAGGGCATCCGCGACGACTATGTCGTCCTGGTCGGCGGCGCGCCGCTCAACGAGGAATTCGGCAAGGCCGTCGGCGCCGATGCCTATTGCCGCGACGCGGCTGTGGCGGTCGAGACCGCGAAGGACTTCATGAAGCGCAAGCATAATATGCGCGCTTCAGCCTGATCTCTTCCGTAAGGCGTCTGGCCCACAATCGAAAGCCGCGCCTTGCAGCGCGGCTTTTTTGTTCCCAGCTATTGGAACGGATGGCTGCGTCAGGGTTTGGTGACGGTGTCGTCGACGGCTTTGGCAGTCGATTTGATATCCCGGCCGACACCACGGACGGTGTTGGCACAGGCCGTAAGCGCCAGGACGCAGGCAAGGATTGCAATCGGCGCAACGCGTAACAGTTTCATGGACGGTTTATCCCTCTCTCGATAGATTCGCCCCACAGCAACGAAGGCCGCTTCGACCGGGTTCCATGGCCAGAATGCAAAAAACGAAACCGAACCAAGACGACAGGCTGCTGGTCATCGCCTGTGGAATGATTGCGCGCGAAGTTTTGGCCGTCAAGGAGCAGCTCAAGCTCGACCATCTCGACCTGACCTGCCTGCCGGCGGAGTTCCATTTCTACCCCGACCGCATCGCACCGGCGATGGACAAGGCGATCGAAAAGGCCAAGGCGGAAGGCTATAGCAACATCTTCGTCGGCTATGCCGATTGCGGTACCGGCGGCATGCTCGACCGGGTCCTGGAGAAGCACGGCGTCGAGCGCATGGCCGGGCCGCACTGCTTTGCCTTCTACCAGGGCATGGACGCCTATGCGAAGGTCGCCGACGACGACATGATGTCGTTCTACATGACCGATTTCCTGTGCCGCCAGTTCGACGCCTTCTTCATGAAGCCGCTCGGCCTCGACAAGCACCCGGAGCTGATCAAGGACTATTTCGGCAACTACCAGAAGCTGATCTACATCGCCCAGACCGACGATCCGGAACTCGACAAAGTCGCCGAGAAGGCCGCGAAGATGCTTGGCCTCGCCTATGAGCGCCGCTCGACGGGCTATGGCGACCTGACGGCCGGGCTGGCGCAGGCCGCCGCCCACGCCTGAAGCGGTTCTTGAGCCGGGACGCTGTCGAGAACAGATGACAGGCCGCCGCGGATGGTTAAGTTGTGAGCAACAAGCAAACAGGCTGATTCAGCCATCCGAACACGGAACGTCCCGATGACCCCTCGCGTCCTGCTCTCCGCCCTTGGCCTCCTCTGCCTCGTCTTGCCCGCTCGCGCCGACGGCGAGGTGCAGAAGATCATCACGCCTGCCGACAAGGTGCGGCTCCACAAATATGGCGAGACCCGCAAGGCGGCGCTGGCCGAGGCAAAAGCGGGAGACCCGGCTGAGGTCAGCCAACTCGACGCGCTGCTGGCAAAGCCGATAGTGGCCTTTTCCGACAAGGACCTGAGCGGCAACTGGCAATGCCGAACCATCAAGGTGGGCCTGACCGGCCCGCTGGTCATCTATGGCTGGTTCAAGTGCAAGGTCACGGACGATGGCTCCGGCTGGCAGCTGGAAAAGGTCAGCGGCTCGCAACGCACTAAGGGCCGTTTCTTCGACGATAGCGAAAAACGCGCGATCTATCTCGGCTCCGGTTATGTCAATGACAACAAGCCAAAACCCTATGGCAGCGGCCCGGAAAGCGACCAGGTCGGCTATGCCTTCCGCACCAGCGCCAATGAATGGCGCATCGAATTCCCGGCGCCCTACTACGAATCGAAACTCGACATCATCGAGTTCAAGCGCTGATCCGTTGGTCTCTCGCTGGCCGGGCGGTCATCAAGATTTAACCTCGCCCGGCACAGAATTGAGCCGGGCAGCGCACGGCAAATGGTTGCGCGCCGGCAAGAAAGCGCGCCATGGCATCAGCGGTTGAAAAAAGTGCTGCGATCGTCATCGTCACCGAAGGCGGGCCGCACATCTGGGCCATCGTCAACGCCATCGCCGACCAGCTCGACCCTGTCAGCGTCATCCTCGAAAGCCCTGAATCCAAAAAACAATTGCTGCTCGGCCGGGCGCGCCGCCAGGGCTGGTTTTCGGCCATCGGTCAACTCGGCACGATGGTGTTGACGAGGCTCGGCAAGCGCTTCTTCGCTGGCCACGCAGAGCGGCTCATCGCCGATCAGAAGCTTGAGACCGAGCCGAAGCCGGGACAAAAGATCATCCACGTCTCCTCCGCCAACGCAGCCGATTGCCTGCAGGCGATCGCCGACATCCGCCCGGGCGTGGTGCTGCTCGCCGGCTGCCGGCTCTTGTCCCGGCAGACGCTGGCGCAAATGCCCTGCCCGGTGCTCAACTACCACGCCGGCATCGCGCCGAAATACCGCGGCATGAATGGCGGCTACTGGGCGCTGGCCTGCGGCGATCTCCAGAATTTCGGCACCACCGTGCATCTGGTCGACGCCGGCGGCGACACCGGCGGCGTGTTGAAACAGGCGCGCGGCAAGCCGGAGCCCGGCGACACTATTTCGAGCTATGCGTTGCGCCAGGCGGCGTTCTCGCGTGACATCTGCGTCGAGGCGGTCCGCGGGGCCTTGGACGGCAAGCTTGTCACGATCGACCCCGG
Source organism: Mesorhizobium sp. M0016 (assembly GCF_040324035.1). NCBI lineage: Bacteria > Pseudomonadati > Pseudomonadota > Alphaproteobacteria > Hyphomicrobiales > Phyllobacteriaceae > Mesorhizobium > Mesorhizobium sp. M0016. The sequence continues at coordinate 75,489 of NZ_JAMYVM010000021.1, forward strand.
CCTGCCGTCGAAACAATGGTACCACCCGACGATCTGGTTCCATCTCTGGACCGGTGTGCGCCGGGGTGTGTGGTAAGGCACTGTCAATCTGACGGCTTGTACGCTATTGTCATACAGAAAGCGAGTTTGCCGATGTCAAATATGGCCCCCCTCAGTGTCCGCGTCACCTCTGATGAACGTGACATTCTTGAAGCCGCCGCCAGTCAGGCAAACACCAATCTCAGCGACTTTATCAGGCGCAAGGCGGTCGAAGCCGCCGAAATGGAGGTACTGGACGGACGTATCGTGACGATTCCGGCCGCCGATTGGGAAAAGTTCGAGGCGTGGGCGAAGTCTCCCGCGAAAACCCGTCCTGGGCTGCGGAGGCTCGCTGCCTCACGACCTGTATGGCAGGACTAACGCCTCCCCGGCCTCTTGCGGCGGATGACGACAGAGAGGCCTTCGATTGCGGTCGCGAGTCGCTCAACAACTGGCTTCGCCGCCATGCCTGGCGCAATCAACAGGATGGGACCTCGCGCACCAGCATCATTTGTGATCTCGCGACCGGGGCTATCGCCGCCTATGTCACCTTAAGCACGGGTCAAATCGAGCGCGCCCATCTGCCAAAATCGGCGCAACGCAACCGCCCCGATCCCATTCCAGTTATCTTGCTCGGCCAGCTTGCCGTGGACCGGCGGTATCAAGGTCATGGCTGTGGACGTTCGCTTCTCCTTTTCGCCTTGAGAACAGCGGTGCGGTTCTCAAGGGAAATAGGCTGCTTCGGTGTCCTGACGCATCCGCTCGATGATGATGTAAGAGGCTTCTATCTCGCCTTCGACTTTGAAGATCTCCCATTCGACCCAAAACGCAGCATGATTGTTCGGATCGCGGATTTGAAACAAAACGGCTTCGAGGACGAATGACGACGCTGTTGGAAAAGCGGCGATGTTCACCCTGCCAGGCGGTTTGTACGCACCCTCTTACCCTCGCCTCAGGCCATCTCAGCCCGTAACAAAGTCAAAGATTCTTGCCTTTCTTTTTGCGACGTCCAATAGCGTCGCTTTTGAATGCGCGCGCGTCGTCCCATAACAAGCAGCCCCACTGCGCATCCGGCAATGCTCGCACCTGCTGGACAAAGTGGTGGAGCGTCGTTTCCCTCATGGACGCACGGCGCTCTACAGGGAGTGAGAGAATTCATGGCCGATCTGATCGTCGTCTATTGGCGCGACATCCCCGCCCAGGTCATCGTCAAGAAGGGCCGGCAGAACGCCAAGCGCGAACTGCCGCTGCGCTTCACCGAGGCGATCGATATGTGCGCCATGCGCACCGGCGCCGGCGGCACCGACGATTACCTCGCCGAATGGCGCAAGGCCGATCCGATCCCGGTCGGCGACGACCTCGAAGCCGAGGTCGAGAAGGCATTCAGCGACATCGACGCGAAATACGACCGCGAGCGGCTGGTCGCTCTGGTCAAGGCGGGCGGGAAAGAAAATGTCTGACACGACTCCCGGCAAAGGGGGCCCGGCGGTGACCCAGGCCACGCAGGTCAAGAAGGCAGCGCCGAAATCCGACTACAAGCCGGCCGACGTATCGCCGCAGCGGCGCGTGCAGCGCTCGTTTGCGATCAGGCTGTGGTCGATCCGCCATTCGCGATTGCTCGAATGGTTCTACTCCAGATTCGCAGACATGTTCCTGCTGCTCCATCCGCTGTGGAAAGGCCTTGGCTACGGCCGCGTCGAAGCGCCGATCAAGTTCGTTGAAAAACGCGTAAAAGGCTTCATGTTCGACTGCCGCATGTGCGGCCAGTGCATCCTGTCCTCGACCGGCATGTCGTGCCCGATGAACTGCCCCAAGCAGCTGCGCAACGGCCCTTGCGGCGGTGTGCGCGCCAACGGCAATTGCGAGGTCGAGCCCGACATGCCTTGCGTATGGGTTAAGGCCTGGGAAGGCTCGCGGAACATGGAGCATGGCGACAGGATCCTGACCGTGCAGAAGCCGGTCGACCAGTCGCTGCGCGAAACCTCGGCCTGGCTGCGGGTGACGGCCCAGTCGGCAGCGGCCCGTGAAGCAGCGGCCAAAGCCAACACTGGAGCGGCCGCGTGATCGGCCGCCAGCGCGATGAAAACCCGGCCGGCATCCATCTGCCGCTCGATCCGCTGCCCGGCCACTCCTCGCGTGGCCGGCTGGAGCGTGTGCTGCGGCGCGGCGAATTCGCGGTCACCACCGAGCTCAACCCGCCCGACAGCGCCGATCCCGAAGACGTCTATAACCGCGCGAAAATCTTCGACGGCTGGGTCGACGCCATCAATGCCGTCGATGCCTCCGGCGCCAACTGCCACATGTCGTCGGTCGGCATCTGCGCGCTTTTGACCCGCATGGGTTACGCGCCGATCATGCAGATCGCCTGCCGCGACAGGAACCGCATCGCGATCCAGGGCGACGTGCTGGGCGGTGCCGCCATGGGCGTCGCCAACATGCTGTGCCTCACCGGCGACGGCGTCCAGGCCGGCGACCAGCCCGGCGCCAAGCCTGTCTTCGACCTCGATTCCATGTCGTTGCTCGAAACCTGCCGCATCATGCGCGACAACGGCAAGTTCCTGTCCGGCCGCAAGTTGACGACGCCGCCGCAAATTTTCCTCGGCGCCGCCGTCAACCCCTTCGCGCCACCCTTCGATTTCCGCCCGATCCATCTCGGCAAGAAGATCGCCGCCGGCGCGCAGTTCGTGCAGACGCAATACTGCTTCGACGTGCCGATGTTCAGAACCTTCATGCAGAGGGCGCGGGACTTGGGGCATACGGAAAAAGTTTTCATCCTGTGCGGCGTCGGCCCGCTGGCTTCGGCCAAGACGGCCAAATGGATCCGCTCCAACGTGCCGGGCATTCATATTCCCGACGCCATCATCAAGCGGCTGGAAGGTGCGCAGGACCAGAAGAAGGAAGGCAAGCAGCTCTGCACCGACATCATCAACGAGGTGAAGGAAATTCCTGGTGTCTCCGGCATCCATGTGATGGCCTACCGCCAGGAGGAATATGTCGCCGAGATCGTCGATGAATCGGGTGTGCTGAAAGGCCGCCAGCCATGGAAACGTGAGATCCGCCACGACGATCAGATGGTCGCCGACCGGCTCGAGAGCATACTGCACGACGACATTACCGAAACGCAGGTGGATATGGTGAAGACCGCGCACTGACAGCGCGGACGGCCAGCCATTCGCTTGAATGAAACCAGACAACGATATAAAGAAATCTTTATATCAGGCGGAGAGACTTCATGACCCGGACCATCGTCGCCTCGGCGACACGAGAGATCATCATCGGCTTCGACCAGCCTTTCTGCGTCATCGGCGAGCGCATCAACCCGACCGGCCGCAAGAAGCTGGCCGCCGAGATGATCGCCGGCAATTTCGAGACAGTCATCAAGGATGCGCTGGAACAGGCCGCCTGCGGCGCCACCATGCTCGACGTCAATGCCGGCGTCACCTCCGTTAATCCGAACGAAACCGAACCCGGCCTGCTCGTGCAGACGCTGGAGATCGTCCAGGGCCTTGTCGACCTGCCGTTGTCGATCGACTCGTCGGTGACCGCCGCCATCGAGGCAGCGCTCAAGGTCGCCAAGGGCCGGCCGCTGGTCAACTCCGTGACCGGCGAAGAGGAAAAGCTCGAAGCCATCCTGCCGCTGGTCAAGAAGTACAACGTTCCGGTCGTCGCCATCTCCAACGACGAGACCGGCATTTCGATGGATCCGGATGTGCGCTTCGCCGTCGCCAAGAAGATCGTGCAGCGCTGCGCCGATTTCGGCATTCCGGCGCATGACGTCGTCGTTGACCCGCTGGTGATGCCGATCGGCGCGCTCGGCGATGCCGGCCGCCAGGTCTTCGCGTTGCTGCGCCGTCTGCGCGAAGAGCTCAAGGTCAACACCACTTGCGGCCTGTCCAACATTTCGTTCGGCCTGCCGCACCGCCACGGCATCAACGCCGCCTTCATCCCGATGGTGATCGGCGCCGGCATGACTAGCGCTATCATGAACCCGGTTCGCCCGCAGGAAATGGAAGCCGTGCGCGGCGCCAATGTGCTCAACGGCACCGACGAGAACTGCACCAACTGGATCCGCACCTACAAGGATTACAAACCGGCCGAAGGCGGCCAGGCGGTCGCAGCGCCCACCGCCGTTAACGCTCCGGGCGAAGGCGGCGGCAATGGCGGTCGCCGGCGCGGCGGCCGTGAAGCCCGCATGGCCAGGGGATAAGCGCGCAATCGTGAACTCGCCTGCAAACATTACTGATCCGCTCGTGCTGTTCATGCCGTCAGGCAAGCGCGGGCGGTTTCCCGTCGGCACACCGGTGCTCGATGCCGCGCGTCAGCTCGGCGTCTATGTCGAGAGCGTCTGCGGTGGCCGCGCCACCTGCGGTCGCTGCCAGATCGAAGTGCAGGAAGGCAATTTCGCCAAGCACAAGATCGTCTCGTCCAACGACCACATCTCGCCCAAGGGCGCCAAGGAAGAGCGCTATGAGCGCGTCCGCGGCCTGCCCGAGCGGCGGCGCCTGTCCTGCTCGGCGCAGATTCTCGGCGACCTCGTCATCGACGTGCCGCAGGACACGGTCATCAACGCCCAGACCATCCGCAAGGATGCCGACACGCGCGTCATCGCCCGCGATTCGGCGATCCGCATGTGCTATGTCGAGATCGAAGAGCCCGACATGCACAAGCCGCTGGGCGATCTCGACCGCCTCAAGATCGCCTTGATGAAGGATTGGGGCTTTAAAAACCTCGAATTCGACTTCTACCTGATGCCGCAGGTGCAAGGCATACTGCGCAAGGGTAACTGGACCGCGACCGCGGCCATCCACAAGGATGCCGAAAGCGACATCGCCCGCGTCATAGCACTCTGGCCCGGCCTCAAGAACGAGGCCTATGGACTGGCCTGCGACATCGGCTCGACCACCATCGCCATGCATCTGGTGTCGTTGCTGTCGGGCCGCGTCGCCGCTTCGTCAGGCACCTCCAACCCGCAGATCCGCTTCGGCGAGGATCTGATGAGCCGCGTCTCCTATGTGATGATGAACCCGGACGGCCGCGAAGGCATGACGGTCGCCGTGCGCGAGGCGATCTCGGGCCTGGTCGACAAGGTCTGCGCGGAAGGCAATGTCCAGCGCAACGACATCCTGGATTCCGTCTTTGTCGGCAATCCGATCATGCACCATCTGTTCCTCGGCATCGATCCGACCGAACTCGGCGGCGCGCCCTTCGCACTCGCCGTCTCGGGCGCGGTGCGCATCAAGGCCGCCGATATCGGCCTGAAGCTCAACCAGGGCGCCCGCCTCTATATGCTGCCTTGCATTGCCGGCCATGTCGGCGCCGACGCCGCAGCCGTGACGCTGTCGGAAGGCCCGCATCGTCAGGACGAGATGATGCTGATCGTCGACGTCGGCACCAATGCCGAGATCGTGCTTGGCAACCGCAAGCGGGTGGTCGCAGCCTCCTCGCCCACCGGTCCCGCCTTCGAGGGCGCCGAAATCTCCGGCGGCCAACGCGCCGCCCCCGGCGCAATCGAGCGCGTGCGCATCGACCCCGATACGCTCGAGCCGAAATACCGCGTCATCGGCTCTGAACTCTGGTCCGACGATCCCGGCTTCCTCGATAGCGTGCAGGCGACCGGCGTCACCGGCATCTGCGGCTCCGGCATCATTGAGATCGTGGCCGAAATGTACCTCGCCGGCATCATCTCCGAGGATGGCGTCATCGACGGGTCGCTGGCCGAGCGGTCGCCGCGCGTCACGGTCAACGGCCGCACCTTCTCTTATGTCTTGAAGGAAGGCGAACCCAAGATCACCATCACGCAGACCGACGTGCGCGCCATCCAGCTTGCCAAGGCGGCGCTCTATGCCGGCACCAAGCTTCTGATGGAAAAGCAGAACACCGAACACGTCGACCGCATCCATTTCGCCGGCGCCTTCGGCTCGTTCATCGATCCGAAATACGCCATGGTGCTTGGGCTGATCCCGGACTGCGACCTCGACAAGGTATCGGCCGTCGGTAACGCCGCCGGTGCCGGCGCGCGGATGGCGCTGCTCAACCGCGGCTATCGCCGCGAGATCGAGGACACGGTCAGCCACATCGAGAAGATCGAGACCGCATTGGAGCCGAAATTCCAGGAGCATTTCGTCTACGCCATGGCGCTTCCCAACAAGGTCGATCCGTTCCCGAAACTGTCGGCGGCGGTGAAATTGCCGCCACGCAAGACCGTCAGCGAGGATGGCGTCGCCGGCGACGCCGCCCCGCGACGGCGTTCGCGCGAAGGCCATGCCGCCAGGCGCAGCCGGGAATAAGCCGTCTTACGAAGGCCGCCAATTCGCCCAATTTCATTTGTATGCAAATGTTTCCAGATCGCACCGATCTGGAAACCGAAACGCTGTTTTGGCGCAATACGTCCGATACAGACGTGAAGCATTTAACGGACATCGAATGGCGGACCGGGCTATTCCGCCGCCACAACGCTCCAAAGGAGAATAGAGATGTTCGAGACCCTCGGCCGTTTTCGTGCGGTCATGAAGAATGCACAGGCCGTGCGCGCCATGAACAACCTGCCACCCGAAATCCAGAAGGACATCGGCTGGCCCGTGTCGCCGCGCATCGACGCCCAGACCAACCTGTCGCGTCTGATCCTGGGCTCGGGCCGCTGATGACCTTCGCCGACAAGTGCAAATTGCTGACCAAGCGCCGGGGCCGCCGCATGGTCCCGGCTGCGACCGACATCAAGCTGCGCGCCGCGCTGCTGCCCCGGCGCTGATCCGCGCTGCGCAGAACCGCGGACGTGGCTGATCAAACAACCGTGTTGGCTTGGGCCAGAATCTTGAGATTTCGGCTGGAGGTACGATCTTCGAGACAGTGGGGGAATTCTCTTAGTCGGCTGCGGCCGAGCTTGTGTACGCGAATGCCCAGTTTCAAAAGCCACCTCGTTTCCTTCATCCTCCGGCACAGCCGCAAGAAGGCATTTGCCAGCCCGGAAAACCTGCAGCGCTGGATCGCCTATGCCCGCAAGACCGAGGATCATCATCCCCCGGCATTGCTGCGGGAGCGGCTCGATATCACCGAGCGCAGCGTCGATGGCTTCCCTGTCTATGAAATCGCGCCGAAGGCCGGCGAACGCAGGCGCATTCTCTACATGCATGGCGGCGCCTATGTCTTCCAGATCACATCCTATCATTGGGGGTTGATCGCCGAGATGGCCGAGCGCTTGGGTTTCGGCATCACCGTGCCGATCTATCCCATCGCGCCGGAGCATGATTTCCACGCCATGTTCGGCATGGTCGGCGACGTCTACCGGCAGATGCTGGATGAGACCGACGCTGAAGACATCGTCTTCATGGGCGATTCCGCGGGCGGCAACATGGCCGTCGTGCTGACCATGATGGCGGCTGAGGAAGGCCTGCCCTTGCCGTCGCGCCACGTGCTGATTTCACCCGGCCTCGACATGTCACTGTCCAACCCCGAAGTGTTCGAGGCGGAACGCAACGATCCGTGGCTCGGCATTTCCGGCGGGCTGGAAGCGATCCGCATGTACAGTGCCGGCATCGATCGCAGCGACTGGCACATCAGCCCGCTCTATGGCGACCTCTCGGTGCTGCCGCAGACCCTGCTTCTGACCGGCTCGCACGACCTGCTCAGCCCCGACAATCTGATCTTCGCCAAAAAGGCGCGCGCTGCCGGCGTCGACGTCCAGGTCGTCTACGAGGAAGGCATGTTCCACGTCTGGCCGCTGATCGAGATGCCGGAGGCGCGTCGCGCCAGGGACAGCATCGTCGCCTTCCTTGAAGGTGAGCCCACCAGGCGGCGCGCAACTGCGCGGCGCACGGCGCGACCCGCTCTCGCGGCGCGCCCCGCCCAAGCAGCGGAATAGCAGAGCAATTCCAGGAAAAGTGTAAAACGGTTTTCCCGGGAAAAGCGTGTAGCGCTTTCCGTTGGGAATTGCGTCAAAACCAGGAGTTAGAGCGGCTCGCCGTTTCCGTGAAACGGTGAACCGCTCTAGAACTTGCCGGTTTCGCGGAAAAGCTCGAACGTCGCACGGATATGGTCGGCGACGGCCTTGACCGGCGCGCTGGCGTCCGGCGACACCACCATCGCCAGATTGTAGGTGCCGATATCGGGCATGCCGTCCTTCGGGCAGAGCTCGACCATGTCGTTGCCCAGGAACGACTTCGGCAACGGTGCAACCGCGAGGTCGGACATGATGGCGGCGCGCTGGCCGGCCGTGTGGGCGCTCATATAGGCGATGCGGTAATTGCGGCCTTCACGGCTTAGCGCATCGAGCGCGCCGGCCCGCCAGGCGCAGCCCTCTTCCCACAGCGACACCGGCAAAGGCTCGCGCAGATGCGCGCTGCCGCCCTTGGCGCCGGCCCAGACGATCGGCTCGGTGAGCAGCACCTCGGCGCCGAGTGCGCTGGTCTTGTAGGAATTGGTCAGCAGCGTGATGTCGAGCGCCCGGTCGTCCATGCGACGGCGCAGATTGCTGCTCTGGTCGATGGTGACGTCGACGGCAATCGACGGATGCGACTGCGCGAAACGCTTCAGCACATGCGGCAACACGCGCTCGCCATAGTCGTCCGGCGAGCCGAGCCGCACCACGCCGACGATCTCGGGGATGATGAACTTCGACACCACCTCGCGGTTGATCGACAACAGCCGGCGGGCATAACCGAGCAGCATCTCGCCATCCGTGGTCAGCGTCACCGAGCGCGCATCCCGCGCGAAAACAGAGCGCCCGAGAATGTCCTCGAGCTTCTTGATCTGCATGGAGACCGCCGACGGCGTGCGGAACACCGCATTGGCCGCCGTGGTGAAACTGCCGGTCTCTGCAATGGCCACGAAGGTGCGCAAAACGTCGAGATCGAGCAGCGGCAGCGGATGATTGAGTGGGGCGTTCATCGGGATCGACCTTCAATTTTTCTGATGTGAAGCATCATTCCATTTCGTTTGATTGAACATCAGATTGGGAGGATAGTCAACTCCATCGAAGGCAGGACGTGCCATGGCTCCAACGCTCCTGACACGGAATTGCACTCGATGCGGAATATCCAGGCGACGGAACGCGTTCATGCGGGACGTGCCACAACCAAAGGAGAATGAAATGTCTATCCTGTCATCCATCGGTCGGCTTGCGACCGAATTGAGCGCGGCCCGCGCCCGCTTCCAGACCGAACGTGCGATCCGCTCGCTACCGATCGAACTGCAGAAGGATATCGGCTGGCCTGAAGCTGCCGACACCAAGACCGGTGCACGCCACGGCGTCGGATCCTGGGCTGGAGCAAAGTAAACCATTGTGTACCTTGTGCTGAAGGCCTGCCGCGCAGACCAGCCCGGCAGGCCTTCTCTATTCGCCCTGCAGGCTTTCTCCAACTTATTTGCACTCAAATGATTTTCAGAGCCGTGTCGCCGCTGCATGGCGCATATGCGTCACTTGCATGGCGCCTCAATGTCGCCGGTAACACACTGTAAGTAATCGTAAATTTTGGGCACCATGCCCAATAATGTCGCAAACGATGTCGCATTTCCATTCAAGCGCTTCGCATTTGCGATTTAGTTTCTGCCCACGCAGGCCTATATCACCGTCAGCAAACGAGCTGCCCCACTCCATCAAGCGAAGGCGACCCGTCTGAGCAACCGATAGGAGATGATGATGAAGCTTTTTGCCCGCCTCTTTGCCCGCCGCGAAATGAACCTGAAGACCGCTCTCGAGCGCCAGCGCCTTGCCAATACCATGCCCGGCCAGACCGGTGCCATGAATGCGGTGCGCCTCGGTTTCGTTGCCTGAGATAACGGCTAGCGCTCAGCGCTTCCCTGCCGCTGCCGATAGTCGATATCAGCGCCGCTTCGGCTTGACCGAAGCGGCGTTTCTCATTTTTGGCACCTATGCCGCCGCCACCATGCCCAATCCGTCGGCAGCCCGTGCCTGTCATCCCGGACGATTGCTCATTTGCGACCCATGTCGCAAATATAGTTTCCGCTTAGCCCCCTAGCCAATTGACAGGAATGGTTTTTCCTGATGTCGCTGTGCTGTTCGCGACATCCTGTTCGCGCCATGGCCGCGTGAGGTTCCCTTGAACGCCGTAAAGCATCCGATCAAGCGATCGTTTGTATTCTTCCTTGTCCCGGACTTCACCATGATCGCCTTTGCGACGGCGCTCGACCCGCTGCGCTCGGCCAACCGCATGCTCGGCTATGAGGCCTATCGCTGGCGCCTCGCCAGCATCGACGGCAAGCCGGTGCGCGCCTCCAACGGCGTCGAATGCGCCGTCAACACCTCGCTCGAGGAAGAGCGCAAGAAAATGGCCGGGCCGGATCGGCCGAACATGGCCATCGTCTGCAGCGGCATGAATGTCGAGCGCTACCAGAATAGGTCGGCCTTCGCCTGGCTGCGCGAGGAATACAACAGAGGCGTCGCCGTCGGCGGCCTGTGCACCGGCGCGCATATCCTTGCCGCCGCCGGCCTGCTCTCCAACAAGCGCTGCGCCATCCATTGGGAAAACCTGCCGGGCTTTTCCGAGGCCTTTCCCAAGGCCAACGTCTTTGCCGACCTCTTCGAGATCGACCAGAACATCTACACCTGCGCCGGCGGCACCGCCGCCCTCGACATGATGCTCAAGCTGATCGGCGACGATTTCGACGACAATCTGGTCAACCGCGTGTGCGAGCAGGTGCTGACCGACCGCGTGCGCAGCCCCACCGACCGCCAGCGCCTGCCGCTGCGCGCCCGCCTCGGCGTGCAGAATTCCAAGGTGCTGACCATCATCGAACTGATGGAAGGCAACCTCTCCGAGCCGCTGTCGCTGATCGAAATCGCCGACCACGTCGACCTGTCGCGCCGCCAGATCGAGCGGCTGTTCCGCACCGAGATGGGCAGGTCCCCTGCCCGCTACTACCTGGAAATCCGCCTCGACCGCGCGCGACACCTTTTGATTCAGTCGTCGATGCCGGTGGTCGAAGTGGCGGTCGCCTGCGGCTTCGTCTCGGCGTCGCATTTCTCCAAATGCTACCGCGAGCTCTATGCCCGCTCGCCGCAGCAGGAGCGCGTCGACCGCAAGCAATTGCTGGCGGCCTGATCCGAAAACGCACTCAGGCTTCGGCGGGCTGCGCCTGTACTGTGCGCATCGCCTCGACGCGGATATCCTCGGTCAGCCGCGCCTTCAGGCCTGAGAACTCCGGGCTGGTCTTCAGCGTGTAGTGGCGTGGATGCGGCAGGTCGATGGCGACATCCGACTTGATGCGGCCTGGCCGCGCGCTCATCACGATCACCCGCGAGGCCATGAAGATCGCCTCCTCGATGTCGTGGGTGACGAACAGCACCGTCTTCTTGCGCCGTTCCCAGATGCCGAGCAGCAGCTCCTGCATCAGCCCACGGGTCTGGTTGTCGAGCGCACCGAACGGCTCGTCCAGCAACAGGATTTCGGGGTCGTTGGCCAGCGCCCGGGCGATCGCCGTGCGCTGCTGCATGCCGCCGGACAGCTGCTTTGGCCAATGGTTCTCGAAGCCCTTGAGCCCGACGAGGTCGACATAGGAAGCGACGATCCCGTCTCGCTCCTTTTCGGCCATGCCGCGTTCGCGCAGGCCGAAGGCGATATTCTGCGCCACCGTCAGCCAGGGAAACAGCGTGTAGGACTGGAACACCATGCCGCGATCCGGTCCCGGCCGCGTCACCGCCTTGCCGTCGAGCAGCACACGGCCTTCGCTCGGCCCTTCCAGTCCGGCAACGATCCTGAGCAGCGTCGACTTTCCGCAGCCGGACGGCCCCAGAATGGTGATGAAGTCGTTGGCGGCGACCGCAAGGTCGACCGGCATCAGCGCCTTGACCGGCTGCCCGCCACGCACGCCGGCGAAGGTTCGCGAGACGCCTTCGATAAGCAACTTGCTCATGCCAGGCTCCAGGGGAAGAGCCAGCGATTGAACGCCTTGAAGGCGAAGTCGGACAACAATCCGATCAGCCCGATGACGATGATGCCGAAGATGATCTGCCCTGTCGCCAGCCGCGATTGGCTGTTGATGATCATGTAGCCGATGCCTGAGGACGAACCGATCAGCTCGGCGACGATGACATAGGTCCAGGCCCAGCCGAGCACCAGCCGCAGCGTCTCGGCAATCTCGGGCGCATTGGCCGGCATGATGACCCGTTTGACGATGCCATTGTTGGTCGAGCCCAGCGTATAGGCCGCCTCGACCAGGTCGCGCCGCGTCGAGCCGACCTTGACCGCGACGATCAGGATGATCTGGAACACCGAGCCGACGAAGATGACCAGCAGCTTTTCCAGCTCGCCAATGCCGGCCCACAGGATGAGCAGCGGAATGAAGGCCGAAGCCGGGAGGTAGCGGGCGAAGGAGACGAACGGTTCCAGAAACGCCTCTATTGGCTTCCAGGCGCCCATGGCGATGCCGATCGGCACGGCGACGATCGACGCCAGCAGGAACCCGCCGAAGACCCGCCAGATGGTGATCAATATGTCGAGCCAGAAGCGATCCTCGACCAGCAGCCGCCAGCCATCCCGCAGCATTGACAGCGGATCGGCGAGGAAGATGCGGTTGACGTGGCCGCCAAGCGTGATCCACGCCCAGAAGGCGACGAACAGCACGAAGAAGGAAATGCCAAGCACGGTTCGAATGCCCGGCGACACCGGATGCAAGGGGCGCATCTTCAGATCGTCCGCATCGTCAGATCGTCCCCATGCTCAGTCGCGTTGCCCGGTAGAAAGCGGCGGCGCGCTGGCACCGCCGCATGATGGTCAAAGGCCGGACTATCAGTTCGCCACCGCGCTGGTATCGGCAAGCGCTGCAACATCTGGCGCTTCCTTGATCAACCCCATCTGCAGCAGAAGCTCGCCGGCGGTCTTGGAAAAGTCCTGGAATTCCTTGGTGAAGAACTGCTTGTTCTCCGCCTTGTCGGCCCATTTCAGGTATTTCGCCGAATCCTCGAATTCTTTCGCAGACTGCTTCACGTCGGCGCCCATGGTCTCGTAGGATCTCTGCGGATCGCTCTTGATCAGGTCGAGCGCTTCGAAATAGCTGTCGGCGAGCGCCTTGGCGGCGTCGGGATTGGCGGTGAGGAATTCAGGTGTGCAGCCGACCGTGTCGAGCACCATTGGATAGTCGAGCGTCGTCGCCAATATATGGCCCTGGTCGGACTTGTCGCGCACCGCCGAGATGAACGGCTCGTAGGTGACCGCCGCATCGTTCTGACCGGCGAGGAAGGCTTGCGCCGCCGCATCCGGTTCCAGATTGACGACCGTCACGTCCTTGGTCGACAGGCCGTTCTTGTTCAGCACCCAGGCCAGCATGAAATAGGGCGACGTGCCCGGCGCCGAGGACGCGACATTCTTGCCCTTGAGGTCGGCGACGGTCTTGATGTCGTTGCGCACCACAATGCCGTCGGCGCCATAGGATTTGTCGAGCTGGAAGATCTGCTTGGTGGTCACCCCTGAGGCGTTCCACACCAGCCAGGTCTCGACCGTGGTGGCGGCGCATTGCAGATCGCCGCTGGCGATGGCGAGCGGCCGGCTGGCCTGCGGCACCTTCTTCAGGGTCACGTCGAGGCCATGCTTCTCGAAGATGCCGGCCTGCTTGGCGAGCGTCAGCGGCGCAAAGCCGGTCCATCCGCTGATGCCGATGGTGACCGATGTGGCAGCCTCGGCCGGCACGGATATTGCAGCCGCAAGCGCCAATGCCGCGGCAGCGACGATGGTCTTGTTCATGTCGGTTCCCCTTGTTTTTTCGGATGTCGAATTGTGTCACAGACGCCCATGGGCTTGTCAATGAAGCCGGCCCTTCACGGCAGCGTGATGATGCGCACGCTAACGCGAATCGAACATCCAGCTGCGGTCGCGCCACATCTTTTCGCCGACCTGGCAGTCGGTCGGCCGGTCCTGCGCCAGCACCACCAGCGGATGCCCGGCCTCCTCGCTCGCCCGTTGCGGCGAAGCGGCGCCGGCCAGCTCCAGCACCAGCTTGCGGCGGATCGCTTCGGGAAACTGCGTCCAGTCATTGACCGGGATCATGAAGGATCCGGGACCGCCGATGACGCAGTCGCTGTAGTAGCGGTCGAGACTGTTGACGTCGTAGGCGCCGCCGAACCCGCCGCGCGTCATCAGCGGCAGGCCGTTGATGATGATGCCTTGCTTGACCACCGCGTCGCGGGTGATGTCGACGGGCCCGCCCTGGTTGTTGGGGCCGTCGCCGGAAATATCGATGACGCGCTTTGTCCCCTGAAAACCGCTTTCGGCGAACAGATCGCTGCCGAATTCCAGCGCGCCGGAAATCGAGGTGCGCCGGGCGCTGGCCGGCGGATGGGCGGAAAGCTGCGCGGCCACCCGCTCAGCATCGGCCCGGCTGGCGATCACCGTCCACGGCACGACGACCTGCTGCGTGGTCGCACCCGCCCATTCGACATAGGTGACGGCGACCTTGCCGTAGGCGCCATCGGCGATAGCCTGCAGCACATTGTCGTGCGTCAGCGCCGCCGCATAGCCGTGACGCTGGATTTCGAGTTCGCCCGGCGACATCGACAGCGACACGTCGACGGCCAGCACCAGCTCGACGTCGACCGGCTCGGCGGCTTGAACCGGCGGCACCAGCCAGAGCCCCAGCGCCAGCGCGGCGCTGCCTGAAAGGAAATGTCGTGCGCAAGAAAAAGCAGACATACCCGAAGGTAAGCGAAAACCGGCTGCTGACAAAGCAAAAAGCCCGGAGAGGTGCCGGGCTTTTCGATGTGTTGGTTGGAACCTATGACGCTCAACTCCGCGGTTTCAAATTCTCCGGATCGTAGAGCGGCTTGTAGCCGACGGCAGCCACCTCGACCGGGTAGGTCTCGCCGAAATATTCGATGGCGAACTTGCGGCCCTCCTGGGCATGGGCCCAGGGCAGATAGGCGAGGCCGATGTTCTTGCCGATGGTCGGGCCATAGGCCATCGATGTGGTGAAGGAGCGGCGGCCGAGTTCGTCGACCAGCGTCTCGCCGGTCTTCGGATCCATCACCGGCATGGTGCCGACGGGATAGCGGGCAACACCCTTCGAATCGACGTTTTCCGTCATCACCAGCGTGCACAGGATCGCCGGCTGGTGCTCGCGGGCGCGGTATTCGACATGTTTTGCCTTGCCGCAGAAATCGTTCTCCTTGACCTTCGGTCGGGCAAGGTCGGCCTCGAGCAGATTGTACTCGGTCAACAGGTCGGCGTTCTGCAGGCGCAGGCTCTTTTCCATGCGCCGGGTGTTGGCATAGGTCTCGACGCCGAACGGCATGACCCCGGTCGAGCGCAGCGCGTCCCAAACGGCCAGGCCGTCTTCGTAACGCATATGCAGTTCCCAGCCCTGCTCGCCGACATAAGAGATGCGGAAGGCGGTGACGTCCTTGCCGCCGATCCTGACCGGCTTGATCGCCGCGAACGGGAAGTT
Organism: Mesorhizobium sp. M0016; assembly: GCF_040324035.1. NCBI lineage: Bacteria > Pseudomonadati > Pseudomonadota > Alphaproteobacteria > Hyphomicrobiales > Phyllobacteriaceae > Mesorhizobium > Mesorhizobium sp. M0016. The sequence goes on from NZ_JAMYVM010000021.1 coordinate 90,897, forward strand.
CTCGAGCGAGAGACCATCCGGATTTTCGACCACTTTCTGCAGCGTCGTGCGGGCGTTCGGTCCCCAGATGCCGATGGTGACATATTTTTCCGTCACGTCGGTGATGGTGACGTCAAAGCCTTTATCCTGCGCGGTGCGCTGCATGTAGCGGAAGTCGCGCGGACCGGCGTCGGCGCCGTCGATCAGCCGACAGCGGTCGGCCATGCGGATGACGGTGAAGTCGGCGCGCACCATGCCTTCCTCGTCGAGGAAGTGGGTGTAGATACCCTTGCCGATGTTGTTGTCGCCACCGATCTTGGCCGCACACAGCCACTCCAGCAGCGCGACATGGTCCGGCCCTTCGATGTCGTACATCGAGAAATGCGAGAGGTTGACGATGCCGCAATCCTCGCTCATCGCCAGGTGCTCGGCATTGGACACCCGCCAGAAATGGCGGTTGTCCCATTCGTTCTCACGTACGGGAACCCGGTTGCCATACTTCTCCAGCAGATGCTCGTTGGCGGCATAGCCATGCGCGCGCTCCCAACCGCCCAGCTCCATGAAGTAACCGCCAAGCTCCTTCTCGCGCTCCCAGAACGGCGAGCGGCGGATGTTGCGACCTTTGGAGAACGGCTCGCGCGGATGCACCGCCGGATTGTAGACCTTCATCGCCGTCTCGGTGCAACGATCCCAGATGAACTGCTCTTTCGTCTGGTGCGGATAGAAGCGCGCATAGTCGATGGCGTGATGGTCGATTTCCGTGCGGCCGTCCGTCATCCAGTCGGCGATCAGCTTGCCCATGCCGGGGCCGTCCTTGACCCAGATGGCGACGGCGTACCAGAGGCCCCTCACCTTCTGGCTCTCGCCCATGGACGGGCCGCCATCGGGGGTCACCTGCAACAGGCCGTTGAAGGAATGGCTTTCATTGTAGCCGAGTTCGCCCAGGATCGGCGTCAGCTCCATGGCGCGCTCAAGCGGCGCCAGGATCTGCTCCATGTCGAGATCGCGCTGCGACGGTGACAGCCGCGCCTGATCCTTTTCCAGCAAATCGCGCGGATGGCAGAGGCGCGGATTGGTCTCTTCGTAATAACCCCATTCGATCTGCCCACCCTCGGCGGTCCTGGGGTCGCCGGTGTCGCGCATATAGGCCGAATTACCCTGGTCGCGCAGCAGCGGCCAGCCGATCTCCTTGCCCGTGCCGGCAAACTCATTGTAGGGACCGAAGAAGGTCAGCGGATGGTCGATCGGCATGACCGGCAGGTCCTCGCCGACCATCTCGGCGATCAGCCGGCCCCAGATGCCGGCGCAGACGATGACATAATCGGCCATGATCGTGCCGCGGTCGGTAACGACGCCCTTGATGCGGCCTTCCTCGACGATGAGAGATTTGGCGGGCGTGTTGGCGAAGGATTTGAGTTTCCCCGTAGCTTCCGCCTGGTCGACCAGCTTGCCGGCGACGGTCTGCGAGCGCGGGATGACCAGGCCGGCGTCCGGATCCCACAGGCCGCCCTGCACCATGGACTCTTCGATCAGCGGGAATTTTTCCTTGATCTCGGCCGGTTCGATCAGCCGGGCGCGGGTGCCGAAGGATTTGGCCGAGGCGATCTTGCGCTTGATCTCGTCCATGCGGCTGTCGTCGCCGACGCGCGCCACTTCGAGGCCGCCGATGCGGGCATAATGGCCCATCTTTTCGTAGAAATCGATCGAGTAGAGCGTCGTCCAGCAGGACAAGAAGTCGTGGCTGGTGGTGTAGCAGAAGTCCGAGGCATGCGCCGTCGAGCCGATGTCGGTCGGGATGCCCGATTTGTCGATGCCGACAATGTCGGTCCAGCCGCGTTCGATCAGATGATGGGCGATCGACGCGCCGACAATGCCACCCAGGCCGACGATGACGACCTTCGCCTGTTTCGGAAACTCTGCCATTGCCGCGACTCCAAGGGGATAAAGCGGGCGTGTCCGCGCCCGTTCGAATGGCGCACAATATGCAGAGGACGTGGATGGAGCTACCGCCTGTTTGCGACACGTCGCAGATGCGACGCGACCCGGCGCGCCGGCGTGCCGCCAGTGGCGATCTATCTCAGGCGAAGGCCCAGATGTCCTCGGCCTGGAAGCCGACCTGATAGCCTGATGTCTTGAGCTTGACCACGACCTCGCCGATTTCAGCCGCCGGCAGCGCGCCGACCTCGACCTTGATCATGCCGGGGCGGTAGCGCTTGAGGTCGAGCTGTTCGAAGACGATCCAGTCGGCGCCCTCGCAATCGACCAGGAAGGCGTCGATATGCGTGATGCCGTTGCGGTCGAGCAGCGTCTGCAGCGTTTCCGACGTCACCTCGATATCCCTCACGTGCGGCGCGAACTTGTTGAAATTGGCGTCGTCCTCGCCCCAGGCATTCTTGCCCGACATCAGATTGGTGTCGGTGACCGACGAGCAGCCGATGAAATCGATCGGCAGCGTGCCGGCCTCGAGTGCCGCGGCATCGAAAGTGTGGACGGTGATCGTGCCCTTGGTCTTCGTCACCGCGACCGGTTCGATGACGAAGCGTTCCGTGTCGGGATAGTTGGCGCGCAACCGCTTCTGATTGTACGGGATCGGCTCGACCAGCACGGCCCGCGCCCGCGGAATGCGGTGCAGCCACGGCGTGACGTCGTCGAACAGCGCGCCGTCGCAAGCGCCGACATTGACCATCTGGAAGGCTTGCCCACCGCCAAACCGCGCCTTCAGCGCCGCCTTGGCCAGGAATTTCGTGCCACGCAACGCCGGCCCGCGATCGAGCAGGCCGGCGGGCAGGCCGAGCGAAAGGGCGATGCGCGCCAGCCCGGAAATGGAACTCATGGCTTACCTCCAGGTATGGCGATGGGCCGCCTTCCATTCAGGCTTGCCGACGCCCACAGCGCCATGATCGGGCCGACAAGCAAAAGGTAGGGCGGCAGAAGGTTCGGGAAGTAGATGCGGGTGTCGTGGATCGGAAAGACGGTGAATTTCGCCAGCACGCCGAGCACCAGTGCTGCAAGCAGGATGCCGGCGCGGCGATCGAGCCGGAAGCCGGCGCGGCCGAGCGCAAACCACGCGGCCAGCGCCAGAACCGAGACCCCGACCCAGCTGTTGATGCTGATAGCGCGAATGAAGGATGCGGCAAACGCCTTGAGATAGGCGCCAACCGAGAACGGCGGCTCGAAGCCATCCATATTGTAGTGCTGCTCGATGCTGGAGAACCACAGATGCGGCCACCAGCCGGGATGCTGGGCCCAGTGCGAAATCGCGAAATAGGCGACGAAGGACGCGGCAAAGCCGGCCAGCGCGCCCCACGCCCGCTGCCGGAAGACCAGCAGCAGCACGGCGAAAATGGCCAGGAACACGATGTTGTCCGGCCGCGCCATGAAGGCCAGGAAAAGCAGGACAGCGGTCGCTGCCTCGCGGCCGCGCACATAGGCAAGCAGCCCGCCGAGGAACAGCGCCGAGCACAACAGATCCGGGGTCGAGGCGCGTGCGGCATCGCCGAAATCGGCCATGATCAGCACCGCGCCGACCACAGGCGCCAGCGCAAGCGCGCCTTCGGTTCGCAGCCACAGCAGCGTGATCATCCCGAACAGCAGCACCGAGACCACCTGCAGCACCCGCATCGCCTCGACCGGCGACATCACCGAACTCATCGTCGACAGCATCTCGGCATAGAGAAACTTGATCCGGTACATGCCAAGCAGCGAGTGAAAGTCGGCGGCATTTTGCGCCATATGGCTGCGGAAGCCGCCGCCATCGTCTGTCAGCGCCTTGTAGTCGGCGGCCGAAACGCCGGCCTGGACCGTCCTGTAGGCATAGTCATGCAGCGCCTGGGCATCTGGGTAAGCGCCCTCCTCGGCGATTGTGAGATAAGGCAGCATGTCCCAATTGGCATCGGGCATCGTCCAGGCGGTAAACGCCGTCAGCAGGATATAGAGCGAAAACGCGATCGCGCCGATTGGCGCGGCCCATCGCGCATAAGTCCCCTCGCCCCACGCCAGAGCGGCCGCGGTCAGCCGGTCGAGTGTGTTTTGCGGGGCGGGAGACTTGCTCAGCATTGTCGGACTCGGGACTTCGCTCAACGGACTTCTTTAACGGACCTGGCTTTTGACGAAATCCTTCACGATCCCCACGATGCCGCGCGACAGCAGGCTATCGAAGGCATCGACGAAATGGTCGACATGCTCGCGCTGGCAGATCAGCGGCGGCTCGAGACGGATGACGTTGCGGTTGTATTCGGTGAAGGCGACGAGCACGTCATAGTCGCGCAGCAACAGCGCGCCGACGAAGCCCGACAGCGAGCCCTTCAGCTTGTCGTCGAGGACGCTGACGATCGGACGCAGCACCATCGGCAAGGTCTGCGAGAAGTCGTGGAACTCGAGCCCGACCATAAAGCCTTTGCCGCGCACATCCTTGATGATCTTCGGGTACTTCTCCTTCAGCGCCTGCAGGCGCTGCAGCAGATAGTCGCCGGTAGTGGCGGCGTTGTCGATCAGCCCCTCATCATAGAGCACGTTGATGCCCTCGATCGCGGTGACGCAGGCCTCGCCCATGCCGCCAAAGGTGGCCATGGCATGGATCATCGCCGTCTTCGGCGTGCCATAGGCCTTCATATAGACCTCGCGCCGGGCGATCATCGCGCCGACCGCCGCCTTGCCGGCGCCGAGCGATTTCGCCAGCGCCGTCACATCGGGCACGACGCCATAATGCTCGAAGGCATAGAAGCGTCCCGAACGGCCATAGCCGCACTGCACTTCGTCCGCCACCCACAGCACGCCATACTGGTCGCAGAGCACGCGCAATTTCTGCCAGTATTTGGCCGGCGCCTGGATGATGCCGCCGCCGCCCTGGATTGTCTCAAGCACGATGACGCCGACCTCCGGGTCGGAGCGGAACAGCCGCTCGACCGCTTCGATATCGGCGAACGGAATGCGAACGGTGTTCTCAGCCATCTTGAAGTCCGCGCGGTAGAGCTGGCCATCGGTAATGCCGAGCACGCCCTTGGTCTTGCCGTGGAAGGAATTCTCGGCATAGACGATTTTTGGCCTCTTAGGCCCGGCGGCGCGCTCGGCGAGCTTCACCGCCGCTTCCATCGCTTCCGAACCCGACGAGCCCAGAAACACCATGTCGAGATCGCCGGGCGAGCATTTGGCGATGTTGTGCGCAAGGGCCGATGCATATTGCGACATGAAGGCGATGGCGATTTCCTGGCGCTTCTCCTCCTGGAATTTGCGCCGGGCCTCCAGGATGCGCGGATGGTTGTGGCCGAAGGCCAGCGAACCGAAGCCGCCGAAGAAGTCGAGAATCTTGCGGCCGTTCTGGTCGATGTAGAACATGCCTTCGGCACGCTCGATCTTGATCTTGTGGAAGCCGAGCAGCTTCATGAAATGCAGCTGGCCCGGATTGAGATGCGCCTTGAACAAGTCGGTCATGCGCGCAACATCCATCGCCTTCGCCTGCTCGACGCTGATCAGGTCGGGCTTGGCGATGGCGGTAGGCGACAACGCCGGCGCGCCGACCATGGTGCGCGCGTTCGTCTGCTCAGGCTTGGCCATGACGGTCATTTCGGAGTTCTCCTGGTCGTCCCACCTATTCGGCGGGGACATGATTTGCGGTGACGGCAAGCCCGTCTTTCTTGGCGCGGTATTCGCTGTAGGCGGCGATCAGCATGTCCTCGTCGCGATATTGCGGCACCCAGCCGAGCTGGCGCTCGGCCTTGGATACGTCGAGCACGCACTCCTCATCGGCGATCAGATATTGTTCGGGATCCATGATCGGCATGTTCATGAGATCGAGCAGGTCGAGGGTGCGCTTGACCGCCCAGCCCGGCGTCGGGATCAGCAGCGATTTCGAGCCGGCATGCTTGATCAGGTCGCCCAGCAATTTCTTCACCGGCGGCGGATTGAGGGAGCCCAGATTATAGGCCTGGTTGGGCACGCCTGCCTTCCAGGCCGCGCGGGCAGCTTCCGCGCAATCGAACACCGAGATGAACTGATAGGGGTTCTTGCCCGAGCCGATCATCGGCACAGGAAAATTCCAGTCGATCAGTTTGAACAGCTTTTCCAGGATCCCGAGCCGGCCGGGACCGATGATCAGCCGCGGTCGAAAAAGCGAGATCGACATGCCGCGCTTGCGCCATTGCGCGGCGAGCTCCTCGGTCTTCTGCTTCGACCAGCCATATTCGCCGAGCGGCGCGACCGGGTGCTCCTCGGTCATCGGCTGGGTGACCGTGTGGCCGTAGATCATGTCCGTGGTGTAGTGGACGAGCTTGGACGCGCCGGCCTTGTCCATCGCCTGCATGATGTGTTCGGTGCCGTGGAGATTCACCGGAAAGAAGAAGTCGTGACGCTTGGCCCGCACCTGGATCGGCGACAGCATTTTGGCCGACAGGTTGTAGACCATGTCGTCGGCCTTCAATCCGATGTTGGCCACCGAGGCCGTATCCGTGACATCGCAGGTGACGAAGCGAACGTTGCGATAGTGCGCCAGGTCGCTCTTGACGATGTCGGCAACGACAACCTCTTCACCATCGGCCACAAGCTTCGGGGCAAGATGACGGCCGACGAAGCCGTCGCCGCCGAAAATAACATGTCTCATCGAACGATCTCGCTGGTCTTGTTGGGGATGATGGAAGCGGTTTGGTCGTCATGCCCGCGCCCGCCCAAGTCTCGACCGCTTTGCGCGATCAGCACGGTGCCGACGCAGATGAAGGCGATGCCGGCAATGCGCCAGGCATTGAGGTCCTCGCGGAAGATGAAATAGGCGAAGATCGCAACCGCGACATAGGCAAGGCTGAGGAACGGATACGCAAAGCTGAGCTCGACCTTGGACAGCACATAGAGATGCGAAGCCATCGAGATGACGAAGGTGCACAGGCCGAGAAACACCCATGGGCTGAAAACGACCTGCAACAGCCTCAACAGCGGATTGGTGCCTTCGAACGAAATCGGCCCGAGTGACATCATGCCTTGCTTCAGCATCAGCTGCGCGGCGGCATTGGTCATGACCGTGAACAGAATGAAGACGATGTATTTCATATTTTGCACCCGCCACTCGCAACGGTCGTATTACGAACCTGCAAACATTTCATGAAGTCACGACAATGCTTTGAGTAAACCACGGAAATTACGATCTATTCACCATGACTTATTCGGATTGTACCTATTCAGCTGCCTCGACACGCCCTGGCCGGACGTTGAGCTTTTTCGCCGTCCGCAGCCAGAAACTGGACACGAACGCCGGGTCGCGCAGCGCTTCAAGCCGCTGCCAATTCGGGAAGGAGGCCGCGAAAGTATCAGCGCCCATGCGCGCATCCTTGTACGGGTTGACCGCGCCGCCGGCCGCGACCGTGATGCCGTCGAGTTCGCTGAGCAGGGCCAGCGTCCTGTCGCCGCGATTGGGGAAATCCAGCGTCAACGTGAAGCCTGGCCGCGGAAAAGACAGCAGCCCCGGCGAGCGGATCGAGCCGAAGCGCTTCAACACGGTGAGGAAAGAGCCCTGCCCGGCCCGTCGCGCCGCCTCGAGCAGCGCCGGCACGGTCTGGCGCGCGACATTTTCCGGCACCAAGCTCTGGTGCTGGTAGAGACCTTTCGGGCCATACAGCCGATTCCAGTCGCCGACACCATCAAGCGGAAAGAAAAAGCCCTGGTAGCCGGTTTGGCTCGGCCCCGGCGAGCGCCCCTTCTTCCACCGATAGGCGGCGTTGAAGGCGGTGAGGAACGGCCGGTTGAGCACATTGAACGGCGGCTGGAACGGCACTGAAAAACGGGAGCCGGCGCGAGACGCCGCATGCGAGCCATACTCGGCATGATTGCCTGTCAACAACAGGCCGCGCCCGCGGCCATGGCCGCCGGCAAGCTGGTCGATCCAGGCGACGGCATATTCATTGGCCTGGTCGGCGGCCTCGGCCAGTTCGAAGAATTCGCCGAGATCGGCAAACCGCGTTACCTTCTCGGCGATATCGAGCGAATGCACCCGCATCAGCCGGATCGAGGCCGACAGGATCAGGCCGGTCAGCCCCATGCCGCCGATCGTCGCCGCAAACAGCCTTGCATTGTCGGTTGCCGAGCAGGTGTAGGTCCGCCCGTCCGAGCGCAGCAGCGTGAACGACTCGACATGGCAGCCAAAGGTGCCGCGCCGGTGATGGTTCTTGCCATGGACGTCATTGGCGATCGCGCCGCCAAGGGTGACGAACTGGGTGCCTGGGACGACAGTCGGAAAGAAACCGTAAGGTGCAGTGTGCGCAATGATATCGGAGAGGAACACGCCGGCCTCCGCCTCGAGCAGGCCGGTCTCGGCATTGAAGGCGCCGATGCGGTTCAGCGGCCGCATGTCCACGACCGCACCTGGCCCGTTCTGGCAGGAATCACCGTAGGAGCGGCCATTGCCATAGGCGAGCAGAGCGTTCTTTGTCGCCTTGCCGCTTCGCATCAGCGCGATGGCATCGTCGGCCGCGATGGCTCGCTTTGCGGCCGGCGTGGCGAGGCCAAAACTCCGGTACCGTTCGCCGGCCATGCCCTACCAGCCTCCCGCGACCAGAAGGGCGGCGCCGATCACCACGACGATCTGGCTTCGCCAGTCGCGAATGATGAAGATGACCGGATCATCATTCATCTCGTTGCGGCGCGCCAGGATCCAGACCCGCATGGTCAAATACAGCACGATCGGCGCCAGCGGCCAGACCAGCCTGGGATGCGGATAGAGTTCGCGCACGGAGACGCTGTCCATGTAGAGCGCCAGCACCAGCGCCGAGGAGAAGGCCGACGCCATGCCCGCCTGGGCGACGATCTCCTGATCTTCGATGCGGTAGCCGCGACCGGCAATGCGCTCGCCCACCGGAATGGCTGTGGTGCGCAGTTCGACATAGCGCTTCACCAGCGCCAGCGACAGGAAGAAGAAAATCGAGAAGGCGAGCAGCCAGAACGAGACTTCGACCCCGGTCGCCGCAGCACCTGCCAGCACACGCACTGTGTAGAGCCCCGCCAGCGTCAGTACGTCGGCCAGGAGCATGCGCTTGAACGACAGCGAATAGGCTGTGGTCACCACCAGATAGCCGGCGAGCACGCCCAGGAACTCGATCGGCAACAGAAGCCCGGCGGCGATGCCGATCGTCAGCAGAGCGGCCATCGCGCCGAGACCGAACGGTATCGACAGCGCGCCGCTGGCGAAAGGCCGGTTGCGTTTGGTCGGGTGCTTGCGGTCAAGCGCAAGGTCGAAGAAATCGTTGAGGATGTAGATGGCGGAAGCCACGGCGCTGAAGGAGACGAACGCCAGCAGGCATTGCCAGATCATGTTGATGTTGAAGTATTCATGCGACAGCACCATCGGCACCGCTATCAGCGAATTCTTCAGCCACTGATGCACCCGCAGCATCTTGACGAATGTCTTCAATGTCCTTTTCGGCGCCGGCATCCTTTCGGCGCTATGCGCGGCCTGCCAGCGCCTCGCATGGCGGTCGGGCGCCACGACGATGGCGTTGCGTGCGGCTCCGAAAACCTTGAGGTCGTGCCGGCTGTTGCCGGCATAGTCGAAACCGCCGTCGCCATAGGCGGCGATGAGCGCGTCGCGCTTGCGGCCCGAGGTCATGTTGTGGGGACCGTCGGTCGCCAGCACATAGTCGAAGACGCCCAGATGCGCGGCGATCGCCTCGGCGAACTTGCGTGGCGTACCGGTCGCCAGCACGATCTTGCGTCCGTCGCTATGGTCGGCGCGCAGCCGCTGCAGCAGCGCTTCGCGATAGGGCAGCGAGGCCGGATCGATGTCGATGCGGTCTGCGATCGCTTGTTTCAGCCGCGCCGGGCCGGCGGCCAGCCAGAACGGAACCAGGAAAACATAGAGCGGATTCTTCTTGAGCAGGATGAACAGGCCTTCCCAAAGAAGATCGGTCGCAATCAGCGTGCCGTCGAGGTCGACCGCAAGCGGGATTGCGTTCTTGTCCGACCGCGCATCCATGTCCGTTCTGCCCTATTCATAACCGGTTGCGCCGTGTTTCGGCGTCTTCGCACCGGTATAGCGGCGGAACGGCGTATTGAACGTTAAAACGCACGGTTGCAGCCGGTAGGCGCCACGATATTTCCCGCGTCATTGTTAAGCAATCGCTACCGCGAACAATAAAAGGCCGGGCATTGCCCGGCCTCTACTACATCTGCCTGCCGACTTTACTTGATGCGGGCAACGCCACCCGAGATTTCGACCGTTTCCGAGCCGGTCAGGGCCTCGAGGTCACCATTGGGCAAGGTGACAAAACAGCCGTTCGGGCAGAATTCCACGGTTTCGCCAGCGGCCAGCGCCAACTCCGTCTTGCCGCCGCCTTCCGTCACGATCAGCGTACGGGTCTCAGCATCCTTGTTGACCGCGCTGGCGGCAAAGGCCGAGCCACTCGCTGCGGTAAGAGCGATGGCGACGACGAGCGACTTCCACATTTTGCAATATCGGTGTTTCCACACCGCCTCTGTTGCATTTCGCAAGGCATTCTCGCCTTTGCATGTGAGCTTATATGAGATGCAAGCTGAACCGCAACTGAATGCCGCATTCATGCCGCAATCGGTTTGGGAGGAGCTTGGGGCCTAGCTGGGATCGGGTTTGCGGGCCTTGCGACCAGTTTTGGCCAGCCGCTTCGCCTCGGTGGCGGCTCTGGCCTCCGCCTGCTCCTTCTCGGCGAACTCGACTTCGATCTTGTCGTCGTCGATCGGCCATGCGTCGGTCTGCTTGACCTTGACCTCGGCGCGCGGCGTCGAGGGGATTTCTATGTGCTCGGCGTCAAAAGCATCGAGAACGGCAAAGCGGATATCGTTCTGAACGATGGCGCCGTTCAGCACATCGGCCAGGAACACGCGGATCTCGAACTCGAGTGCTGCCGGCCCGAAATTGGTGAACAGCACGAAGGGTTCCGGGTTCTTCAGCACCAGCGCATGGCCGCGCGCAATCTCAAGCAGGACCGCGTGTACCCGCTTGACGTCGCTGCCATAGGCGACCCCGACCTTGATCTCCACACGTCCGAGCTTGTTGCGGTGCGTCCAGTTGCCGACGGCGTTGTTGATGAGGTTCGAATTGGGCAGGATCACCGATTGCCGCTGGAAGGTCTCGATTTCGGTGGCGCGCACGCTGATCTTCTTGACCGTGCCTGATGTGTCGCCGGCGACGATCCAGTCGCCGACCTTGAACGGCCGCTCGGCGAGAAGGATCAGGCCCGACACGAAGTTGGACACGACATTCTGCAGGCCAAAGCCGATACCCAGCGAGAGTGCGCCGGCAACGAGCGCCAAATTGGAAAGATCGATGCCCGCCGCCGAGATGCCGACCAGGCCGGCGAGCGCGACGCCGGCATAGCCGACCGCCAGCCGGATCGAGTTGCGCACGCCGGTATCGACCTTGCCGCGAGCCATAACCGAGCCGTCGAGCCAGCCCTGGAACCAGCGGGTCAGGAAATAGCCGATGATGAAGACGACGATGCCGGTGAGGATGCCGGTGACCGAAATCGTCACCGAACCGACGGTGACGCCTGTCGCCAATTTATAGCCCCAGGCCTGGATATCGCCGGGCTGGAAGCCCCACATCAACAGGATCAGCGGCAGGAACACCAGCACGATCATCAGGTTGATGGCGACGCTGACGACGAGGCCGAGTTGGTCGAGCGCGGTGTCCTCATAGCTGGAATTGGTCTTCAGCCAGCGCCCGATGGACGTGCCGGCGAAACCACCCTCCTCGCCGATCTCGCGCGCCGACAGGAAGCCGATATAGGCGGTGAGCAGGATGGTGCCAGTGACCACGACCTGCAACGAGACGAAGATGGCAAGACCGATATAGCCGAACAGCGCCGCCGCAATCGTGAACAGGCCGAGCGCGACACAGGTGTAGCGCAGCCAGGCCGGCCAGCGGCGCCAGCGCCCAGCGACGTCCTTGTAAGGCTTCAGCAGCGCCATCAGGATCAGGATGACCCCGACGATCACGGTGGCGACAAAACTCCTGGCCACCGTCAGCGACAGAGGCGAGCCCATCTTGTCGTTGACGATCGACAGGAAATTGTTGATGCCGATGACGACTGCCATGGCCGTCGTCAGCCGCACCAGCCAACGCGCCGGGCCGGTCTCGACCTGGATCAGACGCCAGTTCGGCATGCTGGGCGACAGAGCCGCATTGGTCAGGCGGTTGACACAGAACACTATGGCGATGACGGCTGCCAGAGCGTTGAGGAACACGCCTATGTCGCCGCGCAGCACATTGTAGTAGTTGTACAGGAACACCGTCGAGGCGAGGAAGGCGCTGACCGCCAGCGTCGGCAGCAAGGTCGACCAGAACGCCACCGACAGGCGACTGAGATACGTCGGATCTTCAACCGACGCGTCGGGCTCGAAGATGCGCCCAAACAGGCGGCGCCCACCGACCAGAAGCACCACGGCCAACGCAAGCGCCATGAGGGTCGCCGCGAGCATCGCCTGGAACTTGAACTTGAAGGCAAAGCTCAGCCACGACGACACCGCCCTGTAAAAATTGGCGTATTCGTCCCTTGCGTCGGAAAACACCTGCGGGCTCAGTGCATCGGACAGCACATAGCGCTTGGTTAGGCCGCTGCGAAACAGCTCGCTGCGCATATTACCGATCTTCTCGATCAGCGAATTGATGCGAATCGACAGGTTCTGCGCCCCGGCGATGACGGCGTTGATCTCCGCCTTTTCCGACGCCAGCGCCTGGCGCTCGCCGGTCACGATGTCCGGTTCAGGGGGCTGTCCGGCAGCCGGCGGGGCGCCAAGCTGCTCGAGCCTCGAATTGATCTCTCCCAGCCGCGAACGAAACGCCAGCGCGCTGTTCAGCGCACCGCGCGACAGCTCTTCCAGCTGCAGGCGGATCTCGACGAGGGTGGTGTCGTCGACGCCGTCCTCCTGGACTTTCTTCTCCAGAGCGTCGGTTTTCGTCGTCAAACCCTGCAGGATTTTCTGCTGGTCGGCGACCAGCCCGGCAGGCGCCTGGCCCAGCCCCTGCGCCATCGCGCCGAACGAATGCGGCGCCAAGGCAACGAGCGCGAGGACCAGGATCAGGCGAAAGAAGCGAAAAAGCATAATGGTGGCGACTCAAAGGGCGGCAAGGCCGCTTCTAAAGCGGTCCTTGATAGAGACGCTCATCCCGTGGAGCAAGTCGTGGCGAAGTCATGACAGTTGGGCGCCTTGCGGGAGTCGGCCAGTCGAAAAGCCATGGCGCAATCTTGGCTTTGCGCCCGCCGCCTGCTCTATAGTCTGCCGCATCGCACCCGAGCCGGATGGCTTCAGGTCTGTTGGACCTGAAATCATCCGGCCTACAAATCAAAGATATAGAGCATGATGTCGTCCGAAAACCGCTTCACACTTTTCGGCATCATGCTCTAGGGATGACATGAAGAATGGCGGAATATTCAGCCCTTTCGCTTCTCACGAACGCGCTCAAGGGAAACAAGGACTGGAAGCCGGCCTGGCGCAAGCCCGACCCCAAGGCTTCCTATGACGTCATCATCATCGGTGGCGGCGGCCACGGCCTGTCGACGGCGTACTATCTGGCCAAGGAGCACGGCATCACCAATGTCGCGGTGCTGGAAAAGGGCTGGCTGGGTTCCGGCAATGTCGGCCGTAACACCACGGCGGTGCGCTCCAACTACCTTTTGCCGTCCAACACCCGCTTCTACGAACATTCGATGAAGATGTGGGAGAACCTTTCGCACGACCTCAACTACAACGTCATGTTCTCGCAGCGCGGCTGCCTGAATCTGGCTCACACGCCGGGCCAGTTCGACGACTTGGCAAGGCGCGGCAACGCCATGCGCCATCTCGGCGTCGATGCCGAGCTGATGAGCACCGCCGAGATCGCGCGCCTGGTCCCGGCGCTGGACATGTCGGCCTCCGCGCGCTTTCCCATCGTCGGCGGCCTGATGCAGCCGCGCGCCGGCACCGCCCGTCACGATGCGGTTGCCTGGGGTTATGCCCGCGGCGCCGACCGACGCGGCGTCGACATCGTCGAGAATTGCGAGGTCACCGGCTTCCTGCGCGACGGCGACCGCATCACCGGCGTGCAAACGACGCGCGGAGAGATCCGCGGCAAGAAAGTTGCCGTGGCCGTTGCCGGCAGCACCGGACGGGTGATGCAGCTTGCCGGCATCGACAGGATGCCGATCGAGAGCCATGTGCTGCAGGCCTTCGTCACCGAATCGCTGAAACCTTTCGTCGACACGGTGCTGACCTTCGGCATGGGTCATTTCTACATGTCGCAGTCCGACAAGGGCGGCCTCGTCTACGGCGGTGACATCGACGGCTACAACAGCTACGCTCAGCGCGGCAACCTGCCCATCGTCGATGAGGTGATGAGCGAGATGCTGGCGCTGTTTCCCGGCCTTGCGCGTGTACGCATGCTGCGCTCATGGGGCGGCGTCTGCGACATGTCGATGGACGGTTCGCCGATCATCACCACCGGCCCGCTGCCAGGCATGTATCTCAATTGCGGCTGGTGCTATGGCGGCTTCAAGGCGACGCCGGCCTCGGGCTGGTGCTTCGCATACACCATCGCCAAGGACGAACCGCACGCGTTCAACGCGCCGTTCACGCTCGACCGTTTTTATCGCGGCCTAGTGATTGACGACAAGGGCCAGGGCGCAACGCCCCGGCTGCATTAGGGTTCAAACAAATGCTTATCACTTGTCCCTATTGCGGCCCGCGCGACGTCATCGAGTTCACCTATCAGGGCGACGGCAACCGCGAGCGCCCGCAGCCCAACTCGCAGGACCTCGACGCCTGGAACGCCTATGTCTACGATCGGCTGAACCCGGCCGGCGACCACAATGAGATCTGGCAGCATTCGGGCGGCTGCCGCACCCATCTGAGGATGGTGCGCAACACGGTCACGCATGAGATTTCCAGCACCGGTTTCGCCCGCGGCGACCACAATGCCGCCGCCCGGCACAAAGCCGGAGGCAAGTCGTGAGCCCGCGCCGCACCGAGACCGGCGGCCGCGTCGACCGGCTGCGCACCATCCGCTTCACCTTCGACGGCACGCCCTACACCGGCCATGCCGGCGACACGCTGGCCTCGGCGCTGCTTGCTAACGGCGTCACGCTTTTCGGCCGCTCATTCAAATACCACCGCCCGCGCGGCCTGCTCTCGGCCGGCGTCGAGGAACCGAACGCGCTGGTGACGGTGCTGCGCGGCGAATTGCGCGAGCCCAACATCGCCGCAACCATGGTCGAGATCTATGACGGGCTGGTGGCCGTCAGCCAGAACCGCTTTCCCTCGCTCGCCTGGGACATCAACGCCGTCAACCAGCTCGGCGGCAAGATCCTGGCCGCCGGCTTCTACTACAAGACCTTCATGGGCCCTGTCTTCGGCCCCTTGAAAGGCACCCGCTTCTGGATGTTCTGCGAGCATTTCATCCGCCGCGCCGCCGGCCTGGGCCGCGCCGGTATTGCCGCCGACACCTCGCGCTACGAGCGCATGAACGCGTTTTGCGACGTGCTGGTGGTCGGCTCCGGCCCGGCCGGCCTGTCAGCCGCCAAGGCCGCTGCCGACCAGGGCGCGCGCGTCATCCTGGCCGAACTCGAGCCGCGTTTCGGCGGCTCGGCCAACTGGTCCGGCGAGGCCATCGACGGCGCGCCGGCCGCCGACTGGGCGGCGCGCGCCGTCAGCCAGCTCGAAGGCCATGACACGGTCCGCCTGCTGCCGCGCACCACAGTGTGGGGCTATTACGACGGCAACACGCTGGCTGCACTCGAGCGCGTCACCGACCATAAGGAGACGCCCGGCAAGGGCGAGCCTCGCCATCGCTACTGGGCGATCCGCGCCAAAACGGTGGTGCTGGCCACCGGCTCATTCGAGCGGCCGCTTGTGTTCCCCGGCAACGACCGGCCGGGCGTCATGCTGGCGCATGCCGCCGAGCGCTATGTTAGTGATTATGGCGTGCTGCCCGGCGACAGGATCGCGCTGTTCACCAACAATGACAGCGCCTATCGCTCGGCGCTGGCGCTGAGGAAGGCCGGCGCGGCTATTGTCGCCATCATCGAGGTGCGCCCCGAACTGTCGGCCGAGATGCGCAGTCTCGCCACCGAGGCCGAAGCCGAAATCCTCTCCGGCCATGCCGTAGTCGCCACCGAGGGCGGCAAGGCGCTCTCCGGCCTCAAGGTGCAGCGCTTCGACATGACCTCGGGCACGCTCAGCGGTGACGCCCGCAGCATCCACGCCGATAGCCTGCTGATGTCGGGCGGCTGGTCGCCGACCATCCACCTCGCCAGCCAGGCTGGCGCGAGAGCCGAGTGGAATCCTGCCCGCCAGGCCTTCCTGCCGCCAAAGCAAACGCAACAGCGCTGGCCAAATCAGCAATGGATTGGTGCGGGTGCTTTCAACGGCAGCTTCTCGACTATCGAAGCGATCACTGAGGGCCGCGCAGCCGGCCTGTCCGCAGCGGGCGGAGCGGCTGCGCCGGCAGCCTTGCCGGATGTCGAAGCAGCCCCGGGAAACCCAGATCCGGCCCCGGTGTTCGAGATCAAGGCGAAAGGCAAAAGCTTCGTCGACTTCCAGCATGATGTCACCGCCGAGGACGTGCGGCTGGCGCATCGCGAAGGTTTTGTCTCCGTCGAGCATCTGAAGCGCTACACCACGCTCGGCATGGCGACCGACCAGGGCAAGAACTCCAACGTTCCGGGCCTCGCCATCATGGCCGAGGCGTTGGGCAAACCGATCCCCGAAGTCGGAACGACGCGCTTCCGCCCGCCCTATTCCGCGGTGTCGATCGGCTCGCTTGCCGCCGAACGCTTCGGCGATCTGAAACCCGAGCGCCTGACGCCCATGCATGACTGGCACCTCGCCAATGGCGCAACGATGTATTCCGCTGGCCTCTGGTATCGACCAATGATCTACGGCCTTGCCGGCGAGACGGTCGAGCAGGCCTATGTCCGTGAAGCCAGGGCGACGCGCGAAAGCGCCGGCATCGTCGACGTCTCGACGCTGGGCAAGATCGCCGTTCAGGGGCCGGATGCGGGCGAATTCCTCGACCGGGTCTACACCAACATGTTTTCCACCCTCCCCGTCGGCAAGGCCCGCTACGGCCTGATGCTGCGCGAGGACGGGCTGGCCTTCGACGACGGCACCACATGGCGGCTCGGCGAACAGGATTTCCTGATGACGACCACCACGGCCAACGCCGGCAAGGTGATGCAGCATCTGGAATATTTCCTCGACGTCATCTGGCCGGAGCTCAAAGTGCACGTCACCTCGGTAACCGACGAATGGGCGGGCGCGGCCATCGGCGGGCCGAAGGCGCGGGCCATCCTCGCCGCCTGTGTCACCGGCACCGCGGTCGACAACACAGCCCTGCCGTTCATGGGCATCGTGCGCGGCGAGATATCAGGCGTGCCGGTGATGATTTGCCGGCTGTCCTTCTCCGGAGAAATGGCCTTCGAGGTCTATTGCGGCGCCGGCTACGGCACCCATGTCTGGGAAGCCCTTATCGAAGCCGGCAAGCCGTTCGGCCTGGTCACCTACGGGCTGGAGGCGTTGGGCACGATGCGCATCGAAAAGGGCCATGTCACCGGCGCGGAGATCGACGGGCGCACTACGGCGCGCGACCTGCATCTCGACTGGATGCTGTCGAAGAAGAAGCCGTTCATCGGCTCGGCGATGATGGACCGCGAAGGCCTGATCGCGCCCGAGCGGCTGCAGCTGGTCGGCCTAGTCTCGCTCGACAATCGGCCGTTCAATGGCGGAGCCCACCTCGTCGAGGAACTGGACGAAGCCAATCCGCACGACTCCATCGGCCATATCACCGCCTGCTGCTACTCGCCGGCGCTGGGCAAGCACATCGCGCTGGCTTTGGTCGAGGGCGGCAAGGCGCGCCATGGCACCCGGGCATTCGTCTCCGATCCGCTGCGCAAGCGGTTCGGGCCGGTCGAGATCGTCTCCAACCATTTCTACGACCCGGACGGGAGCCGCATGCATGGCTGAGCGCCAATCACCCGAACGCCAATCACCCGAGCGCCTCTCGCCGCTCGAGCCGGTGTCCCATCCGGGTTCGCACGGCAATTTCGAGCATGGCGTTGAAGTCATCCTGACCGAGACCCGGCCGGGCTCGATCCTGCAGCTGGCCGCGTGGCCGGGCGCGGAAAAGCAACTGATCGACGTGATCGGCAAGGTCACCGGCCTCGATTTGCCCGATGGCGCCGGCGGCGGTCTCGCCAAGGACGGCAAGGCCGTGTTCGGTTTCGCGCCTGGAAAATTCACAGTCGTCGACGAGGCCGAGGGCCTGGCGGCGCGTTTTGCCGGGGACGTAACCCCGGCAATCGGCACGATCACCGACCTGTCGCATGGCCGCACCGCTATCCGCATCGCCGGCCCTAAGGCCGAATGGGTGCTGGCGAAATTCTTCGCCATCGACTTCGCCCTGCCCGCCTTCCCCACAGGCTCCGGCCGTTCGACCACCCATCACGACGTCTTTGCGCAGATCCAGCGCACCGGCGCCGACCAGTTCGACATCTATGTCTTCCGCTCCTTCGCCCGATCGTTCTGGAAGGCGCTCTGCCATGCCAGCGAGGAGGTCGGCTACGAGGTTCAGTAGGGCCAAAAGCCGTTCTGGCCTCAAGGCCAGCCGGTTCTGCCGCTAGAGAATGCTCCAATGGAAGCCCATGGTGGGGAACGTGGCCCAACCGGCCCAGGGGATTAAAAAGATCCCGTCTCAGAGTCGGCATCGTCGTTTGGTTCGAACATCCCCATGACCGCAGAACTATCCGCCGGCGCCACGGATTGCGCCGATGTGTCGGCCAGAGCCTTGCTCCTGCTGCCGCTCACGGTCGCCTGCGGCGTGTTCATGACCAGCCTCGACCAGAATGTCGTGGTCACCGCCCTGCCCGGCATCAGCGACAGCCTCGGCCGGCCGCCGAGGCAGCTCGGCCTGTTGATCACCGTCTATGTCGCCAGCCTGATCATCTCGATGCCGCTCGGCGGCTGGGCCGCCGACCGCTTCGGCCTGCGCAATGTCTACTGCTTCGCCTTGCTGGTGTTCGCCGCGTCATCGGCGCTGTGCGGCCTGTCCAACGACATCTGGACGCTGGTCGGCGCCCGCGCGCTGCAAGGCTTCGGCGGCGCCTTGATGGGGACGCTCGGCCAGGCCGTCATCCTGTCGACCTTCCCGCGCAGCCGCACGCTGAAGATCAACATGTATATTTCGCTGGCCGGCCAGTCCGGACCGCTGGTCGGCCCGCTGGTCGGCGGCGCCCTGACGACTTATATCTCCTGGCGCTGGATCTTCTTCTTCAACGTGCCGTTCGCGCTGGCGGCGGCCGTTCTTGCCGCCTCGCTGTTTCCGACTGTTACCAAACCGGTGCGCACGCCGTTCGATTTCCCGGGCTTCCTGCTGGTCGGCAGCGGCATGGTCCTGCTGGTCTTCGGCATGGATTCGCTTGCGGCGAAAGACGCCGCCGGCAGCATGATCGCGGCCGAGCTGACGCTGGCGATCGTCATCCTGACGCTTGCCTCCTTCCACTGCCTGCGCGCCTGCAACCCTTTGCTTGACCTGAAACTCCTGCGCATCCGCACCTTTCGCATCTCCTTCCTCACAGGCGGCGGACTGGACACGATCGGCCTCAGCTCGGTCGTCTTCCTGCTGCCGCTGATGTTCCAGCTCGGCTTTGGCATGAGCGCGGTGCAGGCGGGATCGCTGACTTTCGTTGCCGCAATCGGCTCGCTGATCATGCGTGTGTTCATGCCGCGCCTGCTCAACCGCTTCGGCTTTCGCCGTGTGCTGGTTGTCAACACGCCGATCGTTGCCGCCATGGTTGCGGGCTTCGCCTTGATAGAGGCAACAACGCCCGTCTGGATCGTGCTTGCCTATATCTTCGCCTTCGGTGTCCTGCGCTCGGCGCAATGGGCTTCGACCGGCAATCTCGCCTATTCCGACATCGCGCCCGACCAGCTCGCCCGCTTCAGCGCGCTCTACTACATACTGTGGCAGTTGGGGGTGGCGATCAGCGTCGGCCTGGCGGCGGCGCTGTTGTCGTTCCTGGCTGGCGGCAGGCCGGCGGTGACCAACGATTTCCGCATCCTGTTCGTGGTCGAGGGCGTCATCACTTTGTGCGCGCTGATCGCCTATCTCAGACTGACACCGCAGGACGGCGCCCATGTCAGCGGCCATGGCGCGCAGATGAACGTGGAATAAGGCCCCGGTAGCCGAGGCCTAGCCGCTGAACGTCACCCACTCTTCCAGCGGCACGCGGTCGGTGCGGAAGTCGTTTTCGGGTTTCGACGTATCCTCGAGGCCGAGCGCCATGCCGCAGACGACGATCTCCTCGTCGGGGATGTTGAGCACCGGCCGGATCTGCCGGTGATAGGGCGCGAAGGCGGCCTGCGGGCAGGTGTGCAGGCCCCTGCCTCGCGCCGCCACCATGATGTTCTGCAGGAACATTCCGTAGTCGATCCACGAGCCCTGGTTCAGCCGCCGGTCGATGGTGAAGATCATGCCGACCGGCGCGTCGAAGAAGACGAAGTTGCGGTCGTGCTGGGCGCGCATCTTGTCGACCTCGCGGCGGCCGATGCCGAGTGCCCCATAGAGCCCGAAACCGTTGGCGCGGCGGCGGGTGAGATACGGCTCGAAGAACTGGGTGGGGTAATAGCGATACTCGTCCCAATCGGCCTTTTCGGCGCGGATACCGGAATTCAGGATGGCATTGGTGATCTGCTGCTTGACCTCGCCCTTGACGACATAGACCCGCCAGGGCTGCATATTGGTGCCCGAAGGCGCGCGCGCGGCGACGCCAAGAATGGCTCGGATCGTCTCGTCATCGACCATGTCGGGCAGGAAGGCGCGCACTGAACGGCGCGAGATGATCGCCTCGTCGACAACAGCCGCGTTATGCGCTGCCAGGCCGTTTTTTTCCAGCATGGGCCGTCCCTTTGCGCACACTTCGAAAGCCGAACCGGCTATCGGAAAAGACCTTGCGCAGATTTCAATCCTTGGTCGCCGACCCGCATTCCCACACCCGCCGCTCGTGCCAGAGCCTTTGCATGAACCGCCAAAATCGCGCAAGCAAATCTTGTGTGTCCATGAAAATTCGCTTGATTTTTTCACGGACATGAGCTCTCATGAAATTCATTTCCAGTTTTTCATCAAGTGAGCGTTTTGGCCCCAGCTATCCCCAAAACATTGCAGGGACCTGACGAGCGCCTGCTGGCGAGTGACATCCGTGCGCTGCGCAAGGCGCGCGGGCTGACGCTGGCTGAGATCGCGCTGAAGCTTGGTCGCTCCGTCGGCTGGGTCAGCCAGGTCGAGCGCGGCCTGTCTATCCCTTCGCTTGGCGACCTCAGGGCCTTCGCAGACCTGTTCGGCGTGCCACTCAGCCTGTTCTTCAGCCACGACGTGCCGATCGAAAAGGAGCGCGGCGTTGTAGTGCGCGCCGGCAGCCGGCGCACGCTTGGCACAAGCGAATCCGGCCTGGTGGAGGAGCTTCTGTCGCCCGATCTCGGCGGTAGTTTCGAGATGGTGCGTTCGATCTTCGCGCCGGGCGCCGAGATGAAGAGCGAGCAGCTGCGGCCGACCGAGGAAGCCGGCTACATCGCCTCTGGCATTTTCGAGATCGAGATCGCCGGCGTCTGGCACCGTCTTGTCGAAGGCGATTCCTTCCGCTTCGAGCGCAAGCCGTACCGCTGGCGCAATCCCGGCAGCGAGCCGGCCGTGGTCATCTGGGTGGTTTCGCCGCCTGTTTATTGAATGCATGTCGCCCAAAAGTGTGCAGCGGTTTTGGGACAACGACATGCATCAAGCAAAAAATAGAAGCGCAGCGCGCTTCAGGTTTGGGAGAAGAATATGGCCGGTTTGCCGACCACGGCACGCGTGGTGATCATCGGAGGCGGTGTCGTCGGCACCTCCTCGCTCTACCACCTTTGCAAGGCGGGCTGGACCGATTGCGTGCTGCTTGAAAAGAACGAGCTGACATCGGGCTCAACCTGGCATGCCGCCGGCAACGTGCCGACCTTCTCGTCGTCCTGGTCGCTGATGAACATGCAGCGCTATTCGACCGAGCTTTATCGCGGTCTCGCCGACGCGGTCGACTATCCCATGAACTACCACGTTACCGGCTCGCTCCGCCTCGCCCACACCAAGGAGCGCATGCAGGAGTTCCAGCGCGCCAAGGGCATGGGCCGCTACCAGGGCATGGACATCGCCATTGTCGGCCCTGATGAGATCAAGCGCCGCTATCCCTTCATCGAGACGCATGGCCTCAAAGGTGCGCTCTACGATCCAAACGACGGCGACATCGACCCCGCGCAGCTGACGCAGGCACTGGCCAAGGGTGCGCGCGACATAGGCGCCAGGATCGTCCGCTTCTGTCCGGTGTCAGGTGTGCGCCGCGAGAACGACGAATGGGTTGTCGAGACGCCGCAAGGCGAGATCCGTTGCGAGATCGTCGTCAACGCCGCCGGCTACCGAGCCGCGGAAGTCGGCAAAATGTTCGGCCGCGACGTCCCGATGATGGTGATGAGCCATCAGTACATTTTGTTCGAGGAAATCCCCGAACTGGTGGCCTGGTCGAAGGAGCAGGGCAAGAAGCTGCCGCTGCTGCGCGACGTCGACACCTCCTACTATCTGCGCCAGGAAAAGAACGGCATGAATCTCGGTCCCTATGAGCGCAATTGCCGCGCGCATTGGGCAACCCACAACGACCCGATGCCGGAGGACTTTTCCTTCCAGCTCTTCCCCGACGATCTCGACCGTCTCGAGCACTACCTTGCCGATGCCGTAGCCCGCGTGCCGATTCTCGGCACTGCCGGCCTGTCCAAGGTGATCAACGGGCCGATCCCTTACGCGCCGGACGGCAATCCGCTGATCGGTCCGATGCCCGGCGTTCCCAACGCGTTCGAGGCCTGTGTCTTCACCTTCGGCATCGCCCAGGGCGGCGGCGCCGGCAAGGTGCTGGCCGAATGGGTGACGCAGGGCCAGACCGAATGGGACATGTGGTCTTGCGATCCGCGCCGTTTCACCAGCTTTGCGGCCGCCCCCGACTATAGCGTCGCCAAGGGCATGGAGATCTACGGCAACGAATACGCCATCCAGTTCCCGCGCCATGCCTGGCCGGCCGGGCGCGACCGCAAGCTGTCGCCGATCCACGATCGCATCAAGGCGCTCGGCGCCCAGTTCGACGCCTATAATGGCTGGGAGCGTGCCACCTGGTATGCGCAACGCGGTGACGACACGTCGGAAGAAGCAACACTCACCTTCCGCCGCGACGGGCCGTGGCAGCACCGCGTGCGCGAAGAATGCCTGGCGGTGCGCGACGCCGCCGGCATTCTGGACCTGCCCGGCTTCTCGCGCTTCAACCTCGAAGGTCCTGGCGCAGCCGAATGGCTGGCGCTGCAGGTCACCGGCCTGGTGCCCAAGCCCGGCCGCATCGGCCTCGCCTATTTCGCCGACGACAAGGGCCGCATCGTCACCGAGATGTCGGTGGTGCGCCATGGCGAAGAGCAGATGACGCTGATCACCGCGGCGGTAGCGCAGTGGCACGATTTCGAATGGCTGAAGTCGCGCCTGCCGAAGGACGCAGCTTTCACCCTCACCGACAGGACCGAAGACTATTCGACGCAAATCCTCGCCGGCCCCAATTCGCGCAAGATCCTGGCCGAGGTCTGTGGCGCGGATCTCTCGCTGCCCTGGCTGACGCATCAGGAAACCACCATCGCCGGCCGCTGGGCGAAGCTGGTGCGGGTATCCTTCGCCGGCGAACTCGGCTGGGAAATCCACACCAAGGTGGGAGACACCGCCGCCATCTTCGACGCCGTCTGGACGGCGGGACAAAAACACGGTCTGAAACCGTTCGGCATGTATGCGCTGGATTCGCTGCGCCTCGAAAAGGGCTACCGGACCTGGAAGGGCGACCTGTCGACCGACTATACGGTCCTGCAGGGCGGGCTCGAGCGCTTCGTAAAATGGGACAAGCCCGACTTCCGCGGCAAGGCAGCCCTGCAGAACGAAAAGCAGCAAGGCGTAAAGAAGCGCTTCGTCACGCTGGTGGTCGAAAACCCCGGCGATTGCGACGCGCCGTCGGTGTCGACGCTCTGGCATGACGGCAAGATCGTCGGCGAGACGACGTCCGGCGGCTGGGGGCATCGCATCGACAAATCGATCGCGCTCGGCATGCTGCGCGCCGACCTGGCTGAACCCAATACCGCGATCGAGATTGAAATTTTTGGCGATCGTTTCAAGGCGGTCGTGCAGAAAGACGAGCCGCTGTGGGATCCGAAAAACGAAAGATTGAGAGCATGAAGAAAGTCATTCTCACCGATGGCGGCATGGGCCAGGAACTGGTCCGCCGCAGCAGCTCCGAGCCGACGCCGCTCTGGTCGGCCAGGGTGCTGATCGACGAGCCGGATCTGGTGCGTGGCCTGCATGCCGAATTCATCCGGGCCGGCGCTCGCGTCATCACCATCAACACCTATTCGGCGACGCCGGAGCGGCTCGCGCGGGAAGGAGCAGAAGACCTCTTCAGGCCCTTGCAGAAGCGCGGCATCGAATTGGCAAGACAGGCACGCGAGGAGGCAGGCGATGCAGCGATCGCCGGCTGCCTGTCACCGCTGTTCGGCAGCTATGCGCCGGCGCTGACCATATCGTTCGAGGAGACGCTGGAAATCTATCGCCGCATCGTCGCCGAGCAGGCCGATGGCGTCGACCTGTTCCTGTGCGAGACCATGGCCTCAGCCGAGGAAGGCCGTGCGGCCGTTACCGCTGCGTCGGAAAGCGGCAAACCTGTCTGGGTGTCTTGGACGCTCGCCGATCACGGCGCGCCGCGGCTGCGCAGCGGCGAAACAATAGCGGCAGCGGCGGACGCCCTCGACGGCCTGACGGTTGCAGCGCGCCTGGTGAATTGCTGCCGGCCAGAAGCGATCGCCGCGGCACTGCCCGAATTGATTGCTCTCGGCGGCCCGGTCGGCGCCTATGCCAATGGCTTCACCTCTGTCGAAGCGCTCAAGCATGGCGGAACGGTCGAAGTGCTGCACGCACGCCACGACCTTGATCCGGATGCCTATGCCGACCAGGCGCTCGGCTGGGTCGCCGCTGGCGCCACCATCGTCGGCGGCTGCTGCGAAGTCGGCCCTGCCCACATCGCCGCGTTGCGCGATCAGCTCGAACAGGCCGGCCACGAAATCTCGGGAGTATCCTGATGCCCAGACCCTCATCGCGCATTTCCGGCATCGTGCCTTCGGGCAAGGATGGCTGGGAGGTCCACACCGAGGCATGGGCCCGCAAGGAGGCCGGCCAGGACATCATCATGCTGTCGGTCGGCGACCATGATTTCGATACGCCGAGCCAGACGATCGAAGCCTGCGTGACGGCGGTTCGCGGCAGCAACCACCACTACACCCCGCTTCCCGGCGTTCCGCGCCTGCGCAGGGCGATGGCGGCGGCCTCGACCGCTTGCACCGGGGTCGAGACGGCACCTGACCAAGTCATCGCCACGCCGGGCGGCCAGGCTGCCCTTTACGCGGCCGTGCAGGCCGTTCTCGACCAGGGCGACCACGCTATCGTGGTGGCGCCCTACTACGCGACTTATCCCAACACGTTCAGCGCCGCCGGCGCCAGCTTCACCGTCGTCGAGACGCCGGCCGAGGACGGTTTCCAGCCGCACGCCGAGATGATCCGCGCGGCGCTCAAGCCCAACACGCGCGCCATTTTGATCAACACGCCGAACAACCCGACCGGCGCCGTCTATTCGCGTGAGCGTCTGGAAGAGCTGGCCGAGATCTGCCGCGAGCACGATCTCTGGCTGCTGTCGGACGAGGTCTACTGGACGCTCGGCGGCGGCGAGCACATCTCGCCGCGCGGCCTGCCCGGCATGGCCGAGCGCACGCTGGTCATCAATTCGATGTCCAAGAGCCACGGCATGACCGGCTGGCGCATGGGCTGGCTGACCGGCCCGACGCAGATGATCACGCTGTTGACCAATCTCAATCTGGTGACGACCTACGGCCTGCCGGCCTTCATCTCGATCGCCTGCGCCGAGGCGCTGGAGAACTGCTTTGGCGTCAAGGAGATCGCCGAACGCTATGCGGCGCGCCGCACCGTCCTGCTCGACGCCGTGCGCGGCATGAACAATGTCAGCGTGCACGGCTCCGAGGGCGGCATGTATGTCATGCTCGACATCTCCGCCGTCGAGCCCGACGACGAGAAATTCGCCTGGGCCTTTCTCGACCAGGAGAGTGTCGGCGTCATGCCGGGTTCCAGCTTCGGCAAGGCCGCTGCCGGCCACATCCGCATCAGCCTCTGCCAACCGGAACCGGTGCTTCAGGAAGCCGCAAAACGCCTGCGCCGCTTCGCATCCGGCTATCGCCGCGAGGCCGCATGACCAGAAGCATTCCCATCAAGGCCCGCGCGGTTATTATCGGCGGCGGTGTCTCCGGCTGTTCGGTCGCCTACCACCTGGCCAAGCTCGGCTGGACCGACATCGTGCTGCTGGAACGCAAGCAGCTGACCTCGGGAACGACCTGGCACGCCGCCGGCCTGATCGGCCAGCTGCGCGGCTCGCAGAACATGACGCGGCTGGCGAAATATTCGGCCGACCTCTACGTCAAGCTGGAGGCCGAGACCGAAGTCGGCACCGGCATGCGCCAGGTCGGCTCGATCACCGTGGCGCTGACCGAGGAGCGCAAGCACGAGATTTACCGTCAGGCCTCGCTCGCCCGCGCCTTCGATGTCGATGTGCGCGAGATTTCGCCTGGTGAAGTCAAGGAGATGTACCCGCATCTCAACGTGTCCGATGTGGTCGGCGCCGTGCATCTGCCGCTCGACGGCCAATGCGATCCGGCCAACATCGCCATGGCGCTGGCCAAGGGCGCCCGCCAGCGCGGCGCCACAGTCGTCGAGAATGTGAAGGTCACCAAGGTCCACACCAAGGCCGGTCGCGTCGCCGGCGTGTCGTGGGCGCAAGGCGACGACCAGGGCACGATCGAGGCCGACATCGTCGTCAACTGCGCCGGCATGTGGGCGCGCGAACTCGGCGCCCAGAACGGCGTCACCATCCCGCTGCATGCCTGCGAGCATTTTTATCTCGTCACCGAGCCGATCCCCGGCCTTGGCCGGCTGCCGGTGCTGCGCGTTCCCGATGAATGCGCCTACTACAAGGAAGACGCCGGCAAGATGATGCTCGGCGCCTTCGAGCCGGTGGCCAAGCCCTGGGGCATGGACGGCATAAGCGAGGATTTCTGCTTCGACCAGTTGCCGGAGGACATGGAGCATTTCGAGCCGATCCTCGAAATGGGCGTCAACCGCATGCCGATGCTGGCAACCGCCGGCATTCACACCTTCTTCAACGGCCCCGAAAGCTTTACCCCCGACGACCGCTATTATCTCGGCGAGGCCCCGGAACTCCGTGGCTACTGGATGGCGACCGGCTACAATTCCATCGGCATCGTCTCGTCCGGCGGCGCCGGCATGGCGCTGGCGCAGTGGATCAATGACGGCGAAGCGCCCTTCGACCTCTGGGAAGTCGACATCCGCCGCGCCCAGCCATTCCAGAAGAACCGTAGGTATCTCAAGGAGCGTGTCTCCGAAACACTCGGCCTGCTCTATGCCGACCATTTCCCCTACCGGCAGATGGCAACGTCCAGGAATGTCAGGCGCTCGCCCCTGCACGAACAGCTGAAGGCGCGCGGCGCCGTGTTCGGCGAAGTCGCCGGCTGGGAGCGCGCCAACTGGTTCGCCCGCGAGGGACAGGAGCGCGAATACCGCTATTCCTGGAAGCGGCAGAACTGGTTCGACAACCAGCGCGAGGAGCACCTGGCGGTCCGCAACAAGGTCGCCCTGTTCGACATGACCTCGTTCGGCAAGATCCGTGTCGAAGGCCGCGATGCCTGCGCGTTCCTGCAAAGGCTCTGCGCCAACGACATGGACGTGGCGCCGGGCAAGATCGTCTACACTCAGATGCTCAACCAGCGCGGCGGCATCGAGAGCGATCTTACCGTGTCGCGGCTGTCGGACACGGCCTATTTCCTCGTCGTACCGGGCGCGACGCTGCAACGCGACCTCGCCTGGCTGCGCCGGCATGTCGGCGATGAATTCGTAGTCATCACCGATGTCACGGCAGCTGAGGCCGTGCTCTGCCTGATGGGTCCGGATGCGCGAAAACTGATCCAGAAGGTCAGCCCTAATGATTTTTCCAATGAGAACAATCCGTTCGGCACCTTCCAGGAGATCGAGATCGGCATGGGCCTCGCCCGCGCGCACCGCGTCACCTATGTCGGCGAACTCGGCTGGGAACTTTATGTCTCGACCGACCAGGCGGCCCATGTCTTCGAGGCGATCGATGAGGCGGGGGCGGATGTCGGCCTGCAACTTTGCGGCCTGCATACGCTGGATTCCTGCCGCATCGAAAAGGCGTTTCGGCATTTCGGCCACGACATCACCGACGAGGACAATGTGCTGGAGGCCGGCCTCGGCTTTGCGGTCAAAACCGCCAAGGGCGAGTTCATCGGCCGCGATGCGGTGCTGAAGAAAAAAGAAGCCGGCCTGTCGCGCCGGCTGGTGCAGTTCCGGCTGAAGGACCCGCAGCCTCTGCTCTTCCACAACGAGGCGATCCTTCGCGACGGCAAGATCGTCGGCCCGATCACATCGGGCAACTACGGCCACCATCTCGGCGGCGCGATCGGGCTGGGCTATGTGCCCTGCCAGGGCGAGAGCGAGGCGGATCTGCTGGCCTCGTCCTACGAGATCGAGATCGCCGGCGAGCGCTTTCCGGCGGAAGCATCGCTGAAACCGATGTACGATCCCAAGGCGGAACGGACGAGGATGTAGCACCTTTTTACCCTCACCTTGTGGGGAGGGTCGGCTCGCAGTCGGAGCGAAGCGGCTTTTCCGAAGCGGGTGGGGGGGTGCGCCCTACGAGACCCCCCACCCCGCTTCGGAAAAGCCGCCTTGCGGCATTTGCTGCGCGACCCTCCCCACAAGGGGGAGGGTGAAGAAGCTCAAAACCGCTCCAGCTTCGCCAGCACCTTCACCAGAAACGCCGCCCTCGTCCTTGGCGTGGAGGCGTCCATCAGGTAGTGCGCCAGGAAAAACGTCCGGCAGCGGCGGGCGCACAGCGCGCGCATACCGCGCAGCAAGGTCTTGCGGCCGGGCTGGCCGACGACGACGCTCCACCAGGTCGGCGCGCCGCAGGTGGTGATGACGCCGACCCTGGTGACATGTGTCATCAGCGACGTGATGCGCCCCTTGCCCAGCTTGAAGGCGACACCGGTCGCCCAGACCCGATCGAGCCAGCCCTTCAGCATGGCCGGCAGCCCGTACCACCAGGTCGGATAGATGAACAGGATCGCCTCAGCCCAGGCGAGATGCTCGAAATGCGGTTTTAGGGCCGGATCCTCCGGCGCCCGCTCATTGTAGGCGCGTCGCTCTTCGCAGCCCATCACCGGATCGAATTTCTCCGCATAGAGGTCGAGCAGCCGCACCTCCCAGCCGCGTGCCTTCAGCACATCGACTGCGGCATCTCTGATGGCGGCGCAAAAGCTTTCGGGCACCGGATGGCAATAGACCACCAGCACGCGCATCAGAATTCATCCATCCCGGCCGCGACCTTGGCCATGAAGGCCGCGCGGGTCTTCTCGGTCGACAGGTTCATCGAATAATGCGCGAGGTAGGACACCGAGGCGCCAGGCCTGATCGTCGCGCGCAGCATCCGCTTGACCAATTTGCGCGGCGGATCGCCCATCAGCATGGCGCGGAACCGGCTGCCGCCATAGGTGGTGACGGCGGTCAGCTTGCGGATGTTGTGGAGCGAAGGCCGCGCCTTGCCGTCGACCAATTTGAACGACACGCCGGGCAGAAACACGCGGTCGAAAAAGCCTTTCAGGATGGCCGGGAAGCCGTAGTTCCAGACGGGATATGACAGCACCAGCGCCTCAGCCCGCAGCAAACGCTCGACATGGGGCGCGGCCGGGTCCGCAGGGCTGCGTTGGTTGTGATAATCCAGCCTCTCCCCGCGCGTCAGCCTGGGGTCGAAATCCTCGGCATAGAGATCGCAATCGTCGACCTCATGGCCGGCCGCCGTCAGCCGCTCGACGATGGTGCGGTGCAGGCCTGCATTGAAGCTGGTCTCCACCGGATGCGCGTAGAGGACGAGGACTTTCATGGGGAAATACTTGCGAGGTGGGCGCGAGGCACCCCCCTCTGCCCTGCCGGGCATCTCCCCCGCAAGGGGGGAGATCGGACTGCCGCATCGCTTTCACTAATTGTCAGCGTGTCAGATTGGCCGCGGCGTTCAGGCTGCCAATCTCCCCCCTTGCGGGGGGTGAGAAGTGGTCGGCGAAGCCGATGGGAAGCCAATTGCTTGGCTTTCCAAACGACGAACGCCCGAAGCGGCAGCGTAGGGCCTGTGCCGGCAGGACAGAGGGGGGTGCTCAAGCTCAAACCTCTGCTCATTCTGCTTTCTGCAACCCCTTGAACAAAAAAGTCCGGCCCGAGCGATAGTCGTAATCCGGATTTTCCCAGGCAATCATCTTGCCGGGATTGAGCAGGCCTTGCGGATCGGTCTCGCGCTTGAAGGCGAGCTGGATTTCATCCGTCTGCTTCATGCCGCCCTCTTCCAGCGTGTAGCGGTGCGGGTTGAAGATCGGGCAGCCGTTCTCCTCATGCAGCCGGATGATTTCGTTGAGCCGGGCCTCGGTGGTGAATTTCACCAGCGGCAGGCCGAAGCAGGTGATGTTGCCGTCGAGGCGCACGAATTCGAGATGCGAAAAGACCTCGTTCGGAAACATCGCGTCCATCTTCTCCACCAGCGCCAGCTGGTTGGGAAACGGATAGAGCGATTGCAGATAGGTGATCGCGGGATCGACCCGCAGTGCCCTGAGCGTGGTGTGGTTCCACGCCAGCTCGAAGCCCGGCGGCAGGCCCTTTTTCTCTTCGTCCGTGGCCGTCGCGGCATTGAAGATGACCTCGCCGCCGGCGCGGCGGGTGAAGGCGAGGAACGCGTCTAGCCCATGCCGGGCAACCATGACGACGCAGATGCTTTGCCCGTCCCGGAAGAACTTCTGGTGGCGCTTGAAATAGAGCTGCGGCACGGGCGCGGCGATCGGCGTGATCAGCTTGGTCAGGATGCCGTCCTGGCGTGCCAGCAAGTTGCCGTAGCGGGCTGCCGGCATGAAAGCGTCGAAGCCGACGATCACGTCGATCCATTCATAGGCTGCAGTCAGCGGCATCTCGACCTCGGTGATGATGCCGTTGGTGCCATAGGCGTGGGTGACTTTGTGCAAATCCTCGCCGGTGAGTTCGAGCGCCTTCGGTTCGGTTTCCATGGTGACGACGCGCAGCCGCAGCACATTGCCGAAATCACGCAGACCGCCGAAATTGATCGAGCCAACGCCGCCCGAGCCGCCGGCGATGAAGCCGCCGATCGAGGCGGTGTTGTAGGTCGACGGCGACAGCCGCAGTTCCTGCCCGGAATGCGCGCGCGTCGCTCTGTCGATGTCGGCGAGGATCGCGCCCGGCCCGGTCACCACGCGGCCCGGCGCTATGGCCTTGATCTCGTTCATCTCGGCAAGGTTCAAAACCACGCCGCCCGATAGCGGCATCGCCTGACCGTAATTGCCGGTGCCGCTGCCGCGCGGCGTCACCGGAACGCCGTGGCGGTGGCAGGCGGCGAGCACACGGATCAGTTCGGCCTCGGTCTTCGGTGTCACGATCAGGTCGCCGGTGACGTGGTCGAGCTGCTGCTTCAGCACCGGGCTGTACCAGTAGAAGTCGCGGCTCTTCTGCTGGACGATGGCCGGATTGTCGTCGAGCTTTATCCCGTCGAGATCGCGTTTGAGCGCCGAAACATCCATCATTCCACCATCAGTTCGTCGAGCTCGGCATAGTCGGGCAATTGCCTGTCGATCGCTCGGCCGTTGCGCACGACGATGCGATCCGATTCGGGCCGCGACAGCAATTCCGTCCAGCTCCGCCCTTTGAAGACGATGAAATCGGCGCTGCCACCGGCTGTCAGTGTCCCGACACCGTCGAGCCGCATCACCTTGGCCGGCGTCGCCGCCACCGTCTGCGGCCAGTCGCCGACCGGATGGTCGAAATGCAGGATGCGCGTCGCCATGCGGTAGACCTCCAGCATGTCGAGATCGCCATAGGCATAGAACGGATCGCGGGTGTTGTCGGAGGCGACCGCGACCGGGATGCCCCTCGCCTTCATCTCATGCAGCAGCGTCACGCCGCGCCAGCGTGGCGTGGTCTGGTCGGCACGCCGGTCCTGCAGATAGAGATTGCACATTGGCAGCGACACCACCGCCAGCCGCGCCTTGGCCACCTTGTCGAGTGTATCGAGCACGTCGAGATCCGGCTGGCGCGCCAGCGAGCAGCAATGTCCCACCAGCATGTTGCCCTCAAAACCGTTCCACAGTGCCGCCTCGGCGATCTTCTTCAGCGATATCGCCGCGATGTCGTCGGTCTCGTCGGCGTGGAAATCGAGATCGAGCCCGTGCCTGTTCGCCTCGGCGAACACCTTGTCGAGAAGCTCTTCGAGATCCGGCACCATATAGGTGACGACGCCGAGCACGCCCTTGGCCGCAGCCACACGCTTGGCCAGCCTCTCGAACCACTTTCTGTCGCGCACGCCTTCGATGCCGAGCAGGCAGGCCGCCTGCAGCTCGATGCGGCCGCGCCATTTCTCCCGCATCGCCTCGAACACCGGCCAGGAGATTTCCTCCTGTGGCGGCACGCTGTCGAGATGCGTGCGCAGCGCCTTGGTGCCGTGCGCGTAGGCCGAGCGCAGCGAGAAATCCATGCGCCGCGCCACGTCCTCGGCGCTCCAGCGCGCTGCACGGTCGGCGCCGGTGGCATTGAGCGCGCCCATGAAACTGCCGCCGGGATTGGGTTTGCGCGGCCAGATATGGCCCTTGTCGATGTGGGTGTGGCAGTCGACGAAGCACGGCAGCACGATGCGGCCGGCGAGATCGACGGCATCGGTCGGCGCCTTTGATTTGTATTGCGCGGCGATGGCCGAGATCTTGCAATCGGCAACGGCAATGTCGGCCAGCGCGAAACCGTCGGTGTCGTAAGTGGTGGCAAGACCTGATGTCAGCGACCGGTGAAGGCGGACGTTGGTGAGATGGTACGAGCCAGAGGTCGGTATCAAGGACCGCCCCCCTCTGCCCTGCCGGGCATCTCCCCCTCAAGGGGGGAGATTGGCAGCTTTTCCGACAGCACCCGTCTTCCAACGTCGATAATTGGCGAAATCCCGGATGACGTCCAATCTCCCCCCTTGAGGGGGAGATGGCCGGCAGGCCAGAGGGGGGGGTTTCGCGCCAGCATCTCAATCACGTCACCCAACCCCCTACCGCTCATGCTTCAGCGCGCTCTCGTGCCAGCGGCGCAGGATGAGATGCGACACCAGCGACAGCACCAGGAAGATCAATATGCCGGTGAGCGAGATCAGGATCAGCGCCGCGAACAGCCTGGGCGCGTTGAGCCGGTAGCCGGCCTCGATGATCCGCGAGGCGAGCCCTGAGGATTGTCCCTGCGCGCCGGCGACGAACTCGGCCACCACGGCGCCGATCAGCGACAGGCCGCCGGCGATCTTCAGGCCTCCTAGAAAATACGGCATGGCCGCCGGCAGTCTGAGATAGCGCAATTGCTGCCAGCGCGTCGCGCCGTTGAGCTTGAACATGTCGCGCAGATTGCGGTCGACCGAATTGAGGCCGAGCGTGGTGTTGGACAGGATCGGGAAGAACGCGACGATCCAGGCGCAAAGCAAAAGCTTCACCGTCTGGTTGTCCACATAGATGTTGATGAGCGGGAAGACCGCCACGATCGGCGTTACCTGCAGCACGATGGCGAAGGGAAAGAACGACATCTCCACCCATTTCGATTGCGCAAACAGCACCGCCAGTCCGACGCCGCCGACCACTGCAAGCAACAGACTGAGGAAGGTTATGCGCAACGTGACCAGCAGCGCGGAGAACAGGAGCCCGGCATCGCTATAGAGCGTCCACAGCACCACGCCGGGGCGCGGCAGAATATATTGCGGGATCGCGTTCCACACGCAGATGCGGTCCCACAGCCAGATCGCCAGGATCATGATCGCCAAAGGCAAGACCCACCGGCCGATCCGCTCCAGCCGCTCCTGGCGTACGCGGCCGGCCTCTTCCGCGTCGAGCGTTGCGGCATTCTGATCAATGGCCGTCATGGTGCGGTCCGGCTGATGTGTTGATGGCGTTGACCAGGATGTCCGAGGCCTGGCGGCAGAGCGCGGCATAGTCGGGCGAGGTGCGAAACACCTCGTCGCGTGGATAGGCGGCATCGATTGCCAACTCGGCATGGACGCGGCCCGGCCGCGCCGCCATGACGACGACGCGGTTTGACAGGAACACGCTTTCGAAGACGCTGTGGGTGACGAAGACGACGGTGAAGCGCTCGTCCTGCCACAGCTCCAGAAGGTCGTTGTTGAGCTTGAAGCGGGTGATCTCGTCGAGTGCCGCGAACGGCTCGTCCATCAACAGAATGCGCGGCTTCGTCACCATCGCGCGTGCGATCGAGACGCGCATCTTCATGCCGCCGGAAAGTTCGCGCGGCACGGCGTTTTCGAAACCGGTCAGGTGCACCCGCTCCAGCATCTCCATCACCACCGGCGCCGCCTTGGCACGCGACACGCCTTTCAGCCTGAGCGGCAACCAGACATTGTCGAAGACATCGGCCCAGGGCAGCAGCGTCGGTTCCTGGAAGACGAAGCCGATATTGGCGCGGTCGATCGAACCGCCCCAGTCGAGTTGACCGGATGTCGGCGTCGACAGGCCCGCGATCAGCCTCAACGCCGTCGACTTGCCGCAGCCGGACGGCCCGAGAAGGCTGACAAAATCGCCCTCGCGGATGGCGAGATCGACGTCGCTCAATGCAGTCACGCCATTGGAAAACACCTTGCCGACATGGCGCAGCGTCAGCAGCATCGGGCCTTCACCCGATGCCGTCATGGGCGCCTGCGCCATCTTTTCCAGCTTCACGATTACTTCTTCAGCTCGATTCCGACACCTTTGTTGATGAAGGCCAGCGTATAGGCCTTCTTGATATCGATGCCCTCGGGCGTGACCTTGGCCTTGACCATCTTGTCATAGAAGCTCTTGATCCGGTCTTCGTTCATGGCGCCGATGCCGAGCTTTTCGGTGTCGCCGGAATCGGCCAGGCCGAACTTCTTCATCTGCTCGATCGAGAAGGCAATCTGCTCGTCGCTCATGTCGGGGTTGTCTTTCTTGATCATCTCGTTGGCGGCCTTGTTGTCGCCGTAGAGGTATTTGTACCAGCCCTTGGCCGAGCCATCGACGAAGCACTGGACCACCTCCGGCCGCTTGTCGATCGTGTCCTGCATCACCTCGATCGTCGTCGAATAGGTGTCCCAGCCATAGTCGGCGAGCAGGAACTGGTTGGGCACGAAGCCGCCTTCCTTCTTGACCGCAAAAGGCTCCGAGGTGACGTAACCCTGCTGGATCGACTTCTTGTTGGCCAGGAATGGAGCGGTGTTGTAGGTGTAGGGCACGCGCTTGGCGGCATCGAAACCGAGTTCGATGACCATCCACTGGAAGAAGGTCTGGACGCCCTCGTCGCCGAGAATGTACTGGTCGGCGTTCTTCAAATCCTCCCACTTGTCCAGCCCCTGCCCCGGGTGGGACATGATGACTTGAGGGTCCTTCTGGAAATCGGCGGCGACGACGCGCATCGGGATGCCCTGCTGGACGGCGTCGAAGGCCGACAGCAGATTGCCGCCCATGTAGAAATCGAGCTTGCCGGCCAGCAGCAGCGGCCGCCCGCTGACCTGCGGACCTCCCTGCGAAATCGTCACGTCGAGGCCACATGCAGCGTAGGTGCCGTCGGCGACGGCCTGGTAGTAGCCGCCATGCTCGGGCTCGGCCAGCCAGTTGGTACCGAAGGTGACCTTCTCGTTTGCTGCCGCGCCGAACGTGCCGGCTCCAAGCAGCGCGACCGCAAGCGCTGAAATCTTCTGTTTTCCGTACATCGACACCACCCTTTGTTGGCTCCGGAGCGTCACGCGCCGGGCTCGACACCATTGATCCAAGAAGCAAGACACATGCCACCGCCCGGGCCGCCTGCTTGCGCGGCAGTCACTGCCAACACCGGACGGGTCATGCTGTGCGGGAGGCATCGTGCCTATTTTTTGGACGCCTGTCCACAATCGCCCTTGTGCCATGCACCACATCTTGAACGTACTATCGGTCACGTCTTAGGCTGGTCTCGCAGACAGGAGATTGCCATGTTCAGATACCTCGCGCCGAAGTCGATCAAGCCGCCTTTCGCCCGCTACAGCCACGGCGTCGAGGTGCCGCCAGGCAAGCGGCTGGTTCTGTGCTCCGGCCAGGTCGCCATCACGGCGGACGACGAGATCCCCGAGGATGCCGGCGCGCAGGCCGAGCTCTGCTTTCAAAACATAGCGGCGATTCTGGCTGAAGCCGGGCTGGGGCTAGGCGACATCGCGCGCATAAACGCCTACGTCACCGACCGCGCCTTTCTGCGGCCCTATATGGACGTCCGCGACCGCTTGTTTGCCAGCCCCGCGCCCGCCTCGACGCTGATGATCGTGTCAGGCTTTGCGCGGCCGGAATTCAAGGTCGAGGTCGAGGCGATTGCTGCCGGGTGATCGACAGGCGACGTTTGGCGCGCTAGGTCTCCCTCACAGTCAAGAGGCATGACATGACCGTTGCAAACAGACGCGTGTGGTGGGGCGACTACCGGACCACCGAATACGCCGCGATCGATCCGGAGGCGACGATTGCCGTGCTGCCGGTGGCGGCGATCGAGCAGCACGGCCCGCATCTGCCTGTATCAACCGACACCTCGATCATGAACGGCATGCTGGAGACGGTCATCGCCCGCCTGCCCGGCGATCTCGACATCCGCATCCTGCCGGTCCAAACGGTCGGCAAGTCGAACGAGCATCTGCAGGCGCCGGGCACGCTCACCCTGCCGGCGGCCACCCTGGTCGATGCCTGGACCGAGCTTGGCCTGTCCGTTGCCCGCGCAGGCGTAAGGAAACTGATCGTCGTCAACTCGCATGGCGGCAATGAAGAGATCATGGGCATCGTCACGCGCGAGCTGCGCGTGCGTGAGAGGATGCTGGCGGTGAAGACCAGCTGGCAGCGCTTCGGCCGCCCCGCCGGCATGTACACAGAGCTGGAAGACCGCCATGGCATCCATGGCGGCGACGTCGAGACCTCGTTGATGCTGCATTTTCGCCCGGAGTTAGTCGACATGGCCAAGGCCGACAATTTCGCCTCCAAGGTCGCCCGCGCCGAAACCGAATTTGCGCTGCTGCGCCACACCGGAACGCACGCTTTCGCCTGGATCGCTGGGGATCTCAACCCCAACGGCGTGGTCGGCGATGCCAGCATTGCCACGGCCGAGAAAGGCCGACTGACGGCGGAGCATCAGGCCGACGGCTTCATCACCCTGTTGAAGGATGTGCGCAAGGCGAAGCTTGCCGACTGGCTGGCATAGCGGGCCGCCTTAGCCGTCGATCTTCAACACGAAAGGCGTACCCTCAAAAGCATCGGCGCCGCGTCCGATCGCCTCGATCGCTTCGATCATGCGGCCTTGTCGTGAGAGCAGAGCATCCGCGACGGCGATCAACCGTGGATTGGGTGTCGCCGAGGGCGAAAGCTTCCGCAATGTCTGCGCAAGTTCGACTTCGTCGCGCTTCGGGGCGAGCGCCGCCGCAATGATATAGGCCGAGGCGGTCGAGCGGCTGATGCCGGCATAGCAATGGACGACCATGGGTTTGGCGCGGTCCCATTTCCGGGCGAAATCGAGCAGATTGCGCACATGGCCTTCGCCGGGCATGGTCATGCCGTCCTGCGCCACCGCGATGTCGTGCATGACCAGATGCAGGTGGTTTTCCCTCGCGATTGAGGCCGGCCGCGTCACCTCGGTGCCGGCAGCGAGCAGCGACAGCACGCGCTCGGCGCCGCTTTTGGCCACCGTCTCCTCAAGCTTTGCCAGCGAACAGATATGGATCATGGCGCGATCTCCTTCGACCCATCGTCGCGCCGTGCGCCCCAGTCGGCAAGCGCCGATTCAAGCCGCTGCCATTCCTCCTGACTTCCAGGCAGCCCCGCGCGGAGCACCTGGGGACGCTCGGAAAAATGCCTGAGCAATATGCCGCGCTCGCCGAGCGTCGAAAACAGCCCCGGTGCATCGGCAAGCCGGAGATAGCGAAACAGCGTCGTGCCGCCGGCGACAGCAACGCCAAAGCGCGAAAGCAGCGCATCGAGCCGCGCCGCATCCTGCGCCAGCCGCCGCCGCATGTCGGCCTGCCAGCCGCTGTCGGCAAGCGCGCGGATGCCGTATTCGAGCGCTGGGCCGGCGACCGCCCAAGGGCCGAATTGCGTTTCAAGCCTTTCGACCGTCGCTGCATCGGAAAGTGCGAAGCCGAGCCGCAGGCCGGCGAGACCGAAGAACTTGCCAAACGAGCGCAGCACGACGATGCCGCCCCGCCCGACATCGCCGGCCAGGCTTTCCGCGTGCGGGCCGACATCCATGAAGGCTTCGTCGACGACCAGCAGACCGCCTATGGCGCGCAATGTCTCGGCAAGCCGAAGCAGCCTTTCCCGCGACACGACTCGCCCGTCGGGATTGTTGGGATTGACGACGATGGCAATTTCGGCTCCGGCAAGCGCCTCGAAATCGTCGACCTCCGCCACCGCATGGCCGGCAATCGCGGCGGCCTTGGCATGCTCGGCATAGGTCGGCCCGAGCACCAGCGCCTTGCCGGGGCTGACCAGCGAGGCGACGCGCGGCAGCAGGATCTGCGTGCCCGGGGCGACCACCACATTCTCGGCCGAAGGCGCGCCATAGGCGCCGGCCGCGACCCTGGCCAGCTCACGCAGGCGCGCGGCCTCCGGCAATCGTGACAGGGCGGTGGCGGGCAGCTCGAAAAGCGGGTAGGAGTGCGGATTGATACCTGTCGAGAGATCGACGAAAGGTTGTGGCGCGTGAGGGAAGAGCGCCCTCGCCCGGCCAAGGGATCCACCGTGATCCACCACAGTAATCGCTCCATCAGAAAGCTTCATGTCGATCCTGATCGCTTTCCTGTCGCTGGCCATCGAACGCATCCTGGGTTACCCGGACTGGCTGTTCCGTGCCGTCGGCCATCCCGTCACCTGGTTCGGCAGGCTGATAGCCTTTCTCGACCTCAGGCTCAACCGCGACACTGATTCCGACGCGCTGCGTCGCCGCCGCGGCGCGCAGGCGCTGCTGGTGATCGTGCTAGTGCCGGCGGCAATCGCCTTCATCGTGCAAATCCTGCTCTGGCAGCTCTTTCCTGCCGGCATGATCATCACGGCAATCCTGGCCTCGTCGCTGCTGTCGCAAAAGAGCCTTACCGAACATGTCGAGGCGGTGGCCGATTCGCTGGATACCGGCGGGCTGGCGCTCGGCCGCATTGCGGTTGCGCGCATCGTCGGCCGCGATCCAGAGAAGCTCGACCATGCCGGCGTCAGCCGCGCCGCCATCGAAAGCCTGGCCGAGAATTTCTCCGACGGCATCGTTGCGCCCGCCTTCTGGACAGGTGTCTGCGGTCTGGCCGGCGGCGTCGCCTACAAGGCCGCCAACACCGCCGATTCGATGATCGGCCACCGCACCCCGCACCACGAGGCCTTCGGCCGCGCGGCGGCACTCTTCGACGACTGGATCAACCTGCCGGCGTCCCGGCTGACCGCGTTGCTGATCGTTGCCGCCGCCTTTCTCGTTCACGGCGCCGATCCCCGCAACGCTTGGCAAGCAATGCGGCGCGATGCCAAAAAGCACCGCTCACCCAATGCCGGTTGGCCGGAAGCAGCAATGGCCGGCGCACTCGGCCTGGCGCTCGCCGGCCCGCGCAGCTATGGCGGCGTCATCGTCGAGGACGCCTATATGGGCGAAGGCGGTAGGCGCGCGGCGGAAAGCCAGGACATCAGGCAGGCACTGAAATTGTACCAGGTGGCGGACTATCTGCTGATTGGGCTGTTCGGGTTGCTGTCGGCTGTGCTTATCGCGGTGACGTTCTGAGAGCTTACCGTCGCCCTTCCTTTACCCTCCCCCTTGTGGGGAGGGTCGGCGCGAAGCGCCCGGGGGGGGGGCTGGGGCCATCGCGCACCCCCCCCCCCCCCGCCCGGGC
Source organism: Mesorhizobium sp. M0016 (assembly GCF_040324035.1). Classification (NCBI taxonomy): domain Bacteria; kingdom Pseudomonadati; phylum Pseudomonadota; class Alphaproteobacteria; order Hyphomicrobiales; family Phyllobacteriaceae; genus Mesorhizobium; species Mesorhizobium sp. M0016. The sequence continues at coordinate 130,991 of NZ_JAMYVM010000021.1, forward strand.
CGGGGGCGCCCCCCCCCCC